>CADBQL010000250.1 GCA_902796815.1 uncultured Coriobacteriaceae bacterium
CCGCGGCAACGGCAGCCCGTATGAGCGCATCTTCCATCTGGTCGCGCGCCGTGGCGGAGCGGTGTGTATGGGGCTTGCGGCGCTTGCCGTAGCGACCGGGGTCGATGTCCTGCCCGCCGGGAATCAGAAACCCATCGCAAGCTGCGACGAGCCTCTCGATAGCCACGGAGTCATGCGTGGTGGGCAACACGATGGGAAGACCGCCCGCTTCGAGCAAGCCGGAAAGATAGTTGTCGCCGATGGCAAGCCCTGCCCATTCAAAATCGTAGCGCGGGACGACGCCGATGACCGGGGCTTCGCGCACGTCGGAAAACTCCATCGAGCGTTTTTCCATCAGACGCGGCCACATGTCGGCAAGCGTCGTGCGGTAGCGCACCATCGAGGCGAGCGGTTCGAGGTAGATGAACTCGCCGTCGTCCAAGTTGCCCTCGGCGAGCACCATGAGCAAGTCCGCCCAAAACTCGGCCGGGCGGCCGTAGATTTCGGCGCCGTAGCCCTTTTCCATGAGCGCATCCTTGGCCAGGCGCACGTCCTCTTCGCTGACCTGGGTCAACAACGACTCGAGTACGCCGAGGTTGCGGTCGCTGTAAAAAAGCGCGCGTATGAGCACCACATAGGCCAACGCATATTCCAGCGGCATGGCGTCAGCCGGTCGGATCTCGACGAAATTCTTCAAACGCGCGTCGGGCCAAACCATGGACAGCGCATGTTCGATTTCGGCGCTGGTCATCTCGCGGTCGTTGTATATCTCGTCGAAGGTCTTGTTGGCAACGTAGCGCCATCCTGTCTCGCTTTCGCCGTCGGGCACGAGGATGGCCTCGCGCGACAAGATGTAGTCGGCGTAGTCCTCGAACGTGAAAGTAGGGGAGAGCGATCCCGGCACCGTGCCCACGCGATCCTGCTTCATGCCCGCCCAGATGGACGTTCGAATCAGGTTGTTCGTGCGCTCCTCGGCCTCGTACATCGGCGAGTTGTCGCAGATGAGCGAAAGGATGGGGCTCAAGATTTCGGCGATGCGCAGCTTTCGCAGGGCGTCGGATTCGTTGCGGAAATCGATGGAGACCTGCAGCGATCCGGATCCGCGCATCATGCAGATGCCGTCGTAGGCCTGGGCGCCCAAAAACTCGGTCATGCACTTGTAGCGGAACTTGGGGATGAGCTCCAAGTCACGCGCCTTGGCGGCGGGGTTGTAGCCGAGCATCGGGGTCTGGAGCCCGAGCTCCTCCAAGATGGGGTCGAGCTTGTTGCGAAAGCCCAGGTAGAGCCTCTCGACCTCGAAGACGGATTCACAAGGACCTAACGAGATTTCGATCTGGCCTGCGGGTTCGATGGTCACGACCTCGCGCGGGCTTGCGCAGCCAACGATGTCGTCGCCGTCGAGAAGCGTCCGCTCGTAATGCGCGGATAGGGCTTTGAGGACATCCCTCACGCCGCCTGGCTCCGAATAGGATACCGGGGAGCCCGTGCCGGCGTGGAGCAAGACGTGCTCGAGCTCGAAGCCCAACGTTCTTGTGTATTTGTCGCCCTTTTCGAAATAGGTGGCGATTTTTTCGCGGTTGACATCGTGAAATCGGGTGGTGCTCATCATCGCGTCCTTCTCGTTTTTGCGTTAAACCGGCCGGCCGTCCTCAAATCCTAGAAAATTAGTAGGTTGTAATGTAACACACTTTGTCTCCTGGTTAGGTTACGTATTGCCATTGCATATTTCTCCGGCGCACGGGTGCCAGTAATCGTAAAGCTGTTCGAGTAAGCCAATCATAACGTGTGTAACCAGGAGATGTTGCAGGAAATAAGCAAATCGTGCTTGCGGTGATAATACCTGAAAACAAACCAGCCCCTTTGATGGGGGCTGGTTCAATTAGCGGTCAGGCTGGGGGCGAGAACCAATCGGAGAGGCTGACTAGCTTAACCTGCCGCAATCTGCTCGATGAAGTCAGCGGCACTGGAAGGTCCACCACACGAGCGCAGGTCTTCTCTCATGCTGGCAGCACCTGCCGAAACGCCTTCGTCCGCAAGTGCGGTCAACACAGCTGTCTTCAACCTCATCGCGTCTTTCGCGTCTCCTTCGTCGAGCGGGATGCCGGCGCCGACCTCGGCCACGCGTCGCGCGACCGCCCGTTGCTCGCCCGTGAGAGGGAAGAGCA
>CADBQL010000251.1 GCA_902796815.1 uncultured Coriobacteriaceae bacterium
GGGAGCGTGGCGGAATTGGCAGACGCAGCGGACTTAAAATCCGCCTCCTTCGGGAATGTGGGTTCGAGTCCCACCGCTCCTACCAGGTTCATAAGAATGAGTCATGCCCCAGGGGCGAAACTCATACCCCAAATGAGTCGCGCCCCAGGGGCAAGGCTCATGTCCCAAGTGAGTCACGCCCCAGGGGCGAAACTCATCGGAGCAACCCATACAAGTTCGTGGGCTAGTCGATGTTAAGAGAATCCAAATTGATGCGGCTCAAGAAGTCGATCATGACCATGCACGCCCGGTCCACGACATAGACGCTTTCCTTGCTGTTAAGCGGTTGGCGGCTCACGATTCCCGCTTGGGCGAGCCGCTCGAGTGCGGCGCCGGTCGTCGATTGGCTTTTCCCAATTGCGGTAGCGGCGTTGGCGACGGTAATCGCGGGTGCTGCAAGCAGATAGATTAGCAGCAGGTCAATCGCCGATCCTTTTGAGACGCGCCCAATTTTTTCACGCCATTCGTCGTCGACGGCTTTTGCCTGGTGCAGGATGGCCTTTGAAAGTCGCAAGGACGCATCGAAACACAGGGCAGTGTAGTGAGCGCGGTCGGCAAAAGCCGTCAAGAATTCGTTGTTGTTCGAGCCTTTCGTTACAAGCGGCTCCTCGACTTCTTCGTAGAAACGTCTGGATTTGAATGCGGCATACCAGCTCACAGGCATCATGAGGCCAGTCGCATAAGGATTTCGCCGGGCCATGATTGCGTGCAAGAGCACAACGGGGGTCAAATCGAAGGGATCGTTGAACGGGTGGATTCGATGATATGCATGCATCGAGATCGTCGCCTGAAGAGCTGCGTCGTACATCGCGCAGGAGGAAAACTCGCAAAGCTGCTCAAGGTAGAAAGGCACTGATGTGGCGTCGACCGTTTCGAGGTCGAGGTAAAGAGCCGCATCCGATCGGTAGCTGAGAAGCGCGGCAATTTCGGGATCCTCGATGGTGAGGGGGCTTTCGGAGTTTGCCGCCTCGAAGTCGCCCGTAACGGTCAGATAGCGCATTCGGCGAAGCTCTTCGAGTGTTATGGGCTTGTTCAGGGGGAGGTTATATGCAACCCACGAAAGGGCGTGCTCCATGTTGATTGCCTGCTTGAGCAGCGGTTCTTGCTCCTCAAGCGTTGCAATCAGGTTTTGGCCGATGATGTTGTGCGCGTTGGGGCATAGGGCGAGACGGCGTAGGTCGGGGGTTACGGACCAAACAAACGCTTCGGGTGAAATCCGTTGACCGTGGCGTTGGGCGGCAAAAAACGCTTCCGTGTGGCGCAGAATCGCTATGAGAGGATCGATGATACGCAGCTTGCGCGCTTCAGTGGCAAAATGAATGAGCTCTAACTGCACATCAAAAAGCTCGGCTTGAATAGCCGGAGGAATGATGATGCTAAGCTCATTGAAAAGCGGCAAATACATCTGATACTTCTTTGTAACGCTGACACTCGCAAGCCCCGCTAACCAAGAATGCGAACGCGTTCAAAAGCGAAGGCAATCCGAGCAAATTCCTTCCATCAGAATATAATGAAAAATAAAAAATTTCGCAATATATATTACTGCAACAGTGATGCAAAGTTAACAATATCGTTAAATATAAGTGGAAAAGTCAATAAAATAACAACGATGGCCGATGCCGTAAGAGCAGAATGGGGCATCATCGCATATGCCCGCTGTTTAAGCGCGATTTTGCAATACATGGCTAAGCTGGCGCGCACTGTGACAGAATAAAGGCTACAACAGGGACAAAGATGAAGGGCAGGTTCCCAAGCGTCTAGTCCGTGCTATTATTATTCCTTACTGTGGGGAGAAGAACGTGAGCACTAACCGCCAGAACGAAACGCAAAATCCGCCCGAGAGCGGAACGCTTTCGCATGCGGTTGGGGCCGATCATGTTGGGCGTTGGCGTTCGAAAAGGCGGGCGAGCGGGTTTTCGGCCATCCTGGGATGCATTATGGTCTTCGCCGTTGCAACTGCATTGATGCTTCCAGCGATGAGTATGACCCATGAGAGCGCATCGCTTCCCGCAGCAGAAACAGCGCAAAACGATAGCGGTGACGCAGCTGAAAATGAGCCCGTCCCTGACGAAAATGCCTCTGATGCAGCTGAAAAAACCCCGAGCGTCGACGGAGAAGAGGCACATGACGTTAGCGAAGACGCTCCAAGCGCAGTTGAGGATGCCTCAGCTACCGATACCTCCGTCGCCGATGCTTCTGCCGTCGACGCCGACGATGCCGCTCAAAACGCCGATGATGTCGTCGATGTAGACCATCAACCGTCCGAAGACATTTCCGAGACACCTTCGGATGAAAACCTAAACGAAAACGCGAACGAAAACGTGAATTCGAATGCGGACGCGAGCGACGTTTCACAACCTGTCGAATACGCTTCCTGGCCCGCCCAAACTTTCGCGGACGAACTGAAGGACGCCCAGGGCAACGTTATCGTGACGGTAAGCGTCGATGCGCCCGAGGGCGCGTTGCCTGAAGGGTGCGTCATGGCGCTTTCGCAAGTCGATGCGGAACCGGTTCGCGACCAGGTCAGCGCAGCGCTTTGGCAAGAAGCCGATTACGTGTCTCAGGTAACGGAGTCTGCCGCCCCATTGAACGCCCTGCCTGCAGACGATGAGGACGGCTCAGACGCAGGCGCAGATGCAGACGCGGATGTAGGCGCGAGCTCGGGCGAAAGCGCTGTTTCTGTTCCCGAGATCAAGAACATGACTGCCGTGGACATCGCGTTCTACGATCAGGCGGGCAATAGCGTCAAGCCTCAGAGTGCGGTCGAAGTCAGGATTACTTCCGACGCATTTAGCGCAGATCAGGCATCGGTTCTGGTAGAGGCTCCGGCGCTTTCGACCGAAGTCCAGGGCGACGCGGCAGAAGACGTGCAAGTGCAATCTGATAGCGAGCCAGCCGAATCTCAAGACGAGGCTAACATAGAGCCTGACGATACGGACGTTATCGAGAGTGACGTTGAGAGTGACGTTATAAGTGGCGACAACTCTGCAGATACGGAAAACGTTGTGAGCGATGAAGCGTCTGATGAAACGCCTGACAACGCTACGGACGAAGCGACAAATACCGAGCAGGAAGCCGCCTCGGATGTCGACGTCGAACAGGGCGTAGACGTCGAAGGTGGAGCAGATTCGGTCGAAGGCAGTGCCGACGCAGTCGAAGGCAGCGCCGATGCGGGCGAAGGCGGTGCTGACTCGGTCGAAAGCGCCGACGTTCAACAAGATGAGGCAGTCGATGAGGCAGTTGACGAGCCGATTGAGGCCGATCAGGCGGGAGGCGTTGACATTACGACCGAAACCGACGTTTCTGCCAATAGCGGCGAGTCTTTTGAAACCGCCTCTGATGAGCCCTATCCCGACGAAAATGCTGATTCCGCAGAGGTCATCCAGGACGAGCCCATCCCTTCCTCGGCGGACGGCGGTCTCCAAGAAGTTCAAGAAGTCCAAGACGCTCAAGTCCTCACGGATGTTCAGGCTACGACTCAAGATGGCACTCCGGCCCAGAACGGCGAGGAGGATACGCTCACGTTCATAACCAGCGAGTTGACCCCGTATATCATCGTCGAGCTCGAGACGATCGAGAAGTATTACCTTGCAAACGACGGGCGCAATTATCGAATTACGGTTACGTACGGAACCGACGCGCAGATTCCCAAGGATGCGGAGCTCTCGGTTACCGAGATTACGCCCGATAGCATCGAATATCCCGAAGCTATCGCCCAGGCTATTCACGAGCTCGGCGATTCTTCGGAAATCTACCAGCTCAATTCAAGGGTTTTTGACATAGCGATTATGAGCGGCGGCCAGGAAGTCGAACCTGCCGCGCCAGTGGAGGTTGCGGCGACGTTGGCCGACATGGAGGACTCCAGCGATTTGAGCGTCGTCCATTTTGGCAGATGGGGAAACGAAGTCATCACGCCAAATGGCACGGGCTCGCAGGGTATCCGCTTCGTGACGGACAACTTCTCGCGTTACGTGTACGTGTCGTATGAGGGGCCGGGTCCGATTGTCGAAGGCCTCGACGGCCAGAAGCTCGCGCTCATCGTGCGCTCGAAAAACGTTTATTACAGCATCCAGGCAGACGATTGTGAGAAATATTCAAATCGTCGCGCCGCCGCGAAGGTCGAAACCACGGTTTTGGGGGGAACGCCGCATTTCAATTTGAGCGGAAAAGAGACGATGTGGTCCTTCGAAAGCGTCGACTCCTCGCGCCCAGGCGTCTACTACGTGAGCACGCTTGTAGGCGACTTTAAGAAATACCTGACCATTTCGCCGACAGCTACTGGTCCGATAACGCTTTCAAGCACAGCCGGCAAGGATCAGGAGATTACTGTCCGCACCATCGAGAACGACGGTCGCGTGCGTATCGACCATGCTGGCATGGCGCCGAACTTGCAGGGCGATAACCAGGCAAACGGCTTCAGGGCCAACAACTATCCCAACGCCGAAAGCGAGAAGGTCTATCTCACGGTTCCCGAAGATGAGGAGCGTTCAGCTTACATGGCCTCGCTTTCGCAGATTGATTCCATGAGGCGCGTCTATGGCGAAGAGGGCGAAGAGGGCGCGAGCGACCAAGTTGTCATCTACCAGCAGTTTTATAATGAGGAAACCGGCGCAACCGAATATTATGCGCTCGATGGCGATGGCAACCTCGTGCCCGTTCGCGAATCAGGCGACAAGGTGTACTGGACCGCCTTAGCGCAAAACGAATGGCAGACCTCGATAGCGTGGGAGCTCGTCGAGTACGTTGACAACTGGGCTGACAACAGGCCGACCGGGTATTATGAGCTTTTCAATCCTGCGACCGGACGCTACTTGGCGCCGACGGCCGACGATATCCTTTCGCCGAACCCCATCGGTTTGCAAATAGAAGGACGAAGGTCGGGCAAGTACACGTCGACAATTGAGGCGTGGAATTCGGGCGGTCATTTTGGCGTCCACTACGTGCGCGACGAGGCTGGAAACATCGTTGCGCAGTCCACGCGCGAAGACTCTGCCAAGTTCAAGTTTGCCACGCTCGTGCCGCATTACGACGACCCTGTGACCGACAAGCTTGAGCAGGTCGAAACAGTCAACGACAGCAAAATCAAGATTACGATGTACGACTTCCCCTCGCGTACCATGATGTCGGGCATCCTCGGGTCTGACCGCTATGAGCAAAACGAGGCGACGAAGGGCATCGTAGCAAACAAGCTGAGCGATGCGCAGAGCCTGCAAAAGCTTTTCTCGAGCGAGTATTACGTCGGCCCAGCGAAGAACTTTTTCCTCAAGAGCGTTTACGATGCGACGGGGTATTACTACTACAACTCGCGCGAGAATTATGCCTGGTACGATAAAGCGAGTCAGGCATTCGAGGTCTACCGCCAGCTCGGCACGTCCGACTACAGCAACTTGCATTACGGGAACTTCTACCCGTTTAATTCGATTAAAAACGCGACGAAGACGTTCCCTTACGATGGCGGCGGCGTGACGAAGGCAGATCCGCGGTACGGCGAGGCAATCTACATTGCCGGGCATGGCGACGCTGATCCGGCGAAGTCAGAGATCGACTACTATTTCGGTCAAAAGATCGAGGCTAGCTTCTTGTATCCTGCCGGCGGCGTGGGCGATGACGGAAAACCGATCGTATACGAGTTTTCCGGCGACGATGACCTGTGGGTTTACATCGATGGCGTGCTCGTGCTCGACGTCGGCGGTATCCACGGCGCCCAAAAGGGAGCGATTAACTTCCAGACGGGCGAGGTCACGTACGCCACAGCCAAGCCGTCGACGATTTTCGACCAGTTCCTCAAAGCGGGGGTTTTCCCCGATGGATCGGCTTGGAATCCGTCGCGTGTGGGCGATTATTTCCAGATGACCTACGACACGAGAAGCGGCAAATACGAAGGCAAGCCGACGTTCGTGGATTACAGCGGCCACGAGATGGAGATGTTCTACCTGGAGCGCGGCGCGCACGCCTCCAACCTGAGCGTCAAGTTCAACCTGCCCACGGTCGAGCCCGAAACGTTTACCGTAAAAAAGACACTCGCCGATTCAGCGCAGGAGAAGTACTCGAACGTGCATTTCGCCTTCCAAGCGTTCTTGGAAGGCCAAGACGAGCCGCTATCTGAGGCGGTCAACTCGGCAACCAAAGAGCCCATAACGTTCTACGACACGACGATCAACGGCGTGGACTACAAGAATGTCTTCTTCCTGAAGCCTGGTCAGTCGGCTGATTTCCAGATCGATCCCAAGGTGCATCCCAATTTGCGCTACTACGCGAGAGAGCTTGGTCTGCGTGCCGAAAACTACAAGACGGTGCTGGTCAACGGCGGTGTTTCGGTTGACGGGCAAACCGTGCCTGCAGAGGATGGCACGATTACAAGTTCGACGGCAAGTGTGAACACCCGGCCTTTGCTCGTGTTTACGAACACGTGCTCGGAGGAATACTCGCGCAACCTGCGCATTACCAAGCAGCTCGAGGAAGGCGGTATCGTCGATCGCAACGACACGTTCGAGTTCTACGTGTACGTGGAAGACAACAGCGGCGAGCTGCTCTCGAGCGATGCGAGCGGCGGCTTCGTGGGCAACGGAAAACTCGTCCCGTACAGCGTGGGGGCGTACTATCTGCAAGACGAGAAAGGCAACTATTACAAGAAAGATCGCCAAGGCAATCTGATTTCGAACGGCACGACGAAGGTAGTGTGCGACCAATCCGGCCAAAATGGCGCGATTGCGGGCGTGCCAGCTGGGTTCTCAATCGTTATCCCGGGCCTCATCGCGCATACCGATTTCCTCGTGGTGGAGCGCAGCAACCTGCCGAATGGCTATGCTTATGTGAGCAAGGTGCTCGAGGAGGGCACATACGAGGAGGCTCAAATTTCGGAGGGCTCGCTTGTCACCGTGAGCGGCGCCGATGGCCAGACGCGTTATGCGAACGCTGACGGACGCATCAAGGCTGGGGTTGACGCCCAGGTCACCGTTACGAACCGGATGCTGAATGAGATTACGGTTAAGAAGACGTGGGAAAACGCGGAAAGTATCGAACACGGTGTCGTGCACGTGGCGCTGTTCCGGGCTGCCGCGGATAGCGAACCCGATGCATCGCAGATAGTCCCAGGCACGCTTCGCGAGTTGACCGCCGAGGCGCCTGTGACCTATCGCGTGGGTGACCTGGCCAATTACGTCGTGCGCGAGGTGTCGATCGAAACGTCCGAAACGGGTGTCAGCACGGTCACGCCTGTCAAGTCGGGTGGTGTGATTGCAGTGTCCGGCGAGTCTTCGGGCGACGCGCGCGTCAGCAACGACTACGTGGTGTCATACGAGCGGGGAGAAGCAACCCAAGACGGCACGTCGCGGAAGCGCACTGATGGAGTCGAAAACGAGCTGAATTCCGTGTCGATTCGTCTTATGAAAGTGAGCTGGGAAAACACCGCGAAATCCCCCGATGAGAAACCACTTGCCGGCGCGGAGTTCAGCCTGTTTACCGCCGAAAAGGACGGCGAAGTCGTTCACGATGCGGAGGGTAACGCTCTTAAGGGCCTTGCGTCCGGCGATGACGGCGTTTTCTTCGACGGCAGGCTTGTGCCCGGCGTCTACTACCTGGAGGAAACACGTGTGCCCGACGGTTACTACCATCCCGTCGGTCGTTTCCGCCTGATTGTCGGGCCTGGTGAGCCAGCCATCGAGTCCACCTGGATCGCAGGCAGCCCCGACGGCCGCGTAGGCACCGTCTCGCGCGCCGACGATCGCGCAGGTGCGCCAACCTACGTCGTGACCGTCCGCAACACGAGCGGCATTGAGCTGCCCAACACCGGCGGTCCCGGCACCTGGCCTTTCCTGCTCGTCGGCCTGCTCCTCGCTTTCGCCTCGACCCTCTACCTCGTCCGCCGAGCATGGCGAGCATGACATAAAGTCGGGTTTTTTGTCATTAAGCAATTTGGTCGTAAAAGCGCATCAGCGCTGCGAATCGCCATGGACCAAAACCGCAGACTACGTGGCTTGTTGTCATCAAGTGAAAGTGGCAAAAAACTGTGCAAAACCTAACGAATCTATAGCAATTTTGTTCTCTCGTATGCAAGCAAACAAAAGCTTGGTACCATTCAGAGACCTCGAAAAACGGCGTTAAGAAGCCATTTTCGAAATGCGTGTATTTTGATGCTTGTGGCGCAGTTCTTTTAGCGCCATCCGAAGATAAAACGAGACGGTTATGGCGACCCTGTCTAAAAACAATGCGCGAGCTATCGCAGCGCACGAAAGGCGCGTGCGTAGTCGTAGGCTGCTCAGTTTGCTTGCAGCCATCGTGGTTGTCGTGACATCGGCCGCGCTCGTTCTCCCGGCTCTTTCGATGACCCGCGGTGAGCTCGTTTGCGGTCTGGAAGAGCACCAGCACGAAGACGCCTGCTATGTCAGCGAGCTGGCTTGCGGATACGATGACGCGACTGCCGAATCGGAAGGTCACGTGCATACGGATGCCTGCTATGAGCAGCGTTTGGTGTGCAAAATTCCCGAGCACGTCCATTCGAGCGCTTGCTACGACGAGCCCGTTGCCGATGCCGGTGAATCGGCGGAGCAAGGCGACGCTGCAGTTGACAGCTCTGATTCAGGCGGCGAAAGCGACGTGGACCAGGTCGATGGCGCGGGCGACGGGTCGCAGGAGCAGGCGGACATCGAGGCTGACGCCGACGACGACGAAATTATTGCCGGCGACACTCCCTACGAGGCCGACGCCGAAACGTCTGACCAAGCAGGAGACGAGGCCGTCGCGTCCGACGCGGATTCAGCGGAGCAGGCTCCCAGTTCCGATACTTTAATCGCAGCTGACGAACCGCTGGAAGCCGGAAGCCCCGACGCCGAGATGCCAGCCCAGGCCTTCGACGCCGAGCTGCGCGAGATTGACGA
>CADBQL010000252.1 GCA_902796815.1 uncultured Coriobacteriaceae bacterium
GACACCGTTCTCCTCAAGCCGCTTGCGAATATAGCGTTTCGCCTCATCTGAAATGCGCTCGTTCGCACTGAACCTTTGATAGAGCGAATACGAGAACCGCGTCTTGAACGTTTCGGCATCTTGTCCGCCATCCGTAAACCAATTGGGCGTCACGATAATTGCGACCTGCTTGTTCGGAATACCGGCTCCGTCATAGGCGCCGAGGGCAATGGCATGCCAAAGGCTCTGGTCGTACGCCTCGCCGACGAGCATGAGCCTCAAGCCGTAATCGGTCGTGCCGAACACCTCCGAGGGCACCTGCGGAACGAGACGTTTTGGCGTCGAAAGCTCAGAGGAGCCGAGTACGAGCAAAGACTCGTCAGATAGGTTCGCTTCGACGAAATCGACGCTCGAAGATTTCGCCCCCGAATAGACATAACCGTACTCAATGCCGTTGCGCAGTTGGGATTGCGCAGGGAACAGCGCGAATACCAGCACGATGGCGCACACCGCCACGCCCACGCCGATGACGAGGGCGGCAAGCCGCGTATGCAGGATGCGCTGGCCTTTCATAGCTTACAAACGCGCCTGAACTTGCTCGATAATCTTGTTGACGGTGTTCATCTCCTCGCGCTCGAGTTCCGTCGGCGCAATCGATACTCCAAAGGCGCCTTTGAGATTCACGAGCAGCTCGATTGCACCGAGCGAGTCGAGCACACCCTCGTCGAAGAGGTCGACATCGCGATAATCGCCGATTTCCTCTTCGCCCGTTATATCCACGATGAGGTCAATCACCTTCTGGTCGATGCTTTCTGCCATGGTCATCCTTTCCATCATCTCCAACTGTTCGACTTGTTCGACTCATCTTGCCCAGGGCAAAATGAGTTGTTTTCACCGGACATTCCCATGCATCTACCTCTAGAGCGGATTATGAAGCACTTGCCCGCTGAACAGGGCCAGCCCGAAGATGACGGCGATCATCGTCACCGCCCACGAGCAAACCTTAAACCAGCGGTCGCGCTTGTGCTTCTTGTAGAATCCCCATTTGCGCTGCATGAGCTCGCAACCGGCCAGCAAGCAGCCGTGATAGATGCCATACACAAGGTAATCGATTGTAAGCCCATGCCAAATACCCATGAGCGTCATGTTGATGATGAATCCGAGGCACGCGGTCGTCACCGGGGAGGTGAACCACTTGTGTTCGAACGAAGCCGCCGAAAACCGCATGAAAACGAAATCGCGCAACCAGTGCGAAAGCGTTATGTGCCAACGATTCCAGAAATCCTTGATATCGAGCGCCACGAACGGCGAGCGGAAATTCCTGGGCACCTCGATGCCGAGCGCAAATCCCAAGCCCACCGCCATATGCGAATAGCCCGCAAAGTCGAAAAACAGGTACACGGTGTAGCCAAGCGCATAAACGATGTTTGCCAGAACGGCGGCACCGGCGCTTTCGGTGCCGACGACGCTCGGCAAAAACCACATGCCCCACTGCCCAATCGCCGCTCCGACGAACTTGTAAAGCGCACCGAGGATAAACCAGCCCGCCCCTCGGTAAAGCAAGTCGAAGTATTGGTCGCGCGTGAGTCGAGCGTTCATGTCCTCGACGAACTTGCGGCTTCGCAGAATCGGCCCCGAGGTGAACGTCGGGAAAAATACGAGGAAATACAGATATTCGAATGCGCCCATATGCTCGATAAGACCATCGCGCGTCTCGATGAGCACCTGGACGGTCTTGAAAGTGATGTAGGACATGCCCAGAAAGCCCAGGAAGTCGGGCTCGAACACCACACCCACCTTGTAGATCGCCAAAGGCGCAATCTGCAATGCCAGACAGATTCGGTAGCGGGCAATGCGTTGCGGATGTTCTTGGGCGAACAGGCGCGCAACGTACCACGCGAGCGCAAACGACCACACGAGATAACCCACAAAAAAGGCCAGGCTCTCAAGCGAGCGACTAAACAGCAGCAACAGCATGACAATGGAAACCGCGCAGCCATACCGAGCCAAGGGCTTTTCGGCAATGCCGAGCACGACCGCTATGCCCACAATCGGGACGAGCAGCAGGAAGAATGCGGGCTCGGCAAAGAATCCCATGGCTTATCCGTCAAGCAGCGCGGCAAGTGCCTTGCGGTCGGCCTTGCCACTGGGGTTCAGCGGGAACGTGTCAACGTATTTGAAAGCACGGGGTACCATGTATGACGGTATGATCTCGCGAGCAGCCTGTTTTATCTGCTTCGTCATGGCAAAGCCGCGCGGTGCGCTCAAGTCAGCTGGCACGATAAAGGCAACCAGATGGGATATGGCCCCATCGCGCATGTACGGCAGAACACATGCCATATGCACCTCGGGAAGCGAGCAAAGAGATGCCTCGATGTCTCCAAGTTCGATACGGTAGCCATGCAATTTGATCTGCAGATCATAACGGCCATGATAGTAGTACAGGCCATCGGGATCGCGCGTAATCTCGTCACCCGTACGATAGCTCCGCTGACCCTTGGCCAATTCCTCAGGGCAGACGCCGAAGGCAGCTTCGGTCAAATCATCGCGACCCCAATAGCCGCGAGCGACCGTGTTTCCGATAACGAAAAGCTCTCCATGTTCGCCATCGGGCACGGACTTAAGCGTCACGGGGTCGAGCACAACGAGTTGCGAATCGGTCTTCGCATAGCCGATGGGCAGCGAACGCTCCTGCTTGAGCATGTCAGGTGTAATTTCGCAGAGCGTGACAAGATCGGTGGACTCAGTCGGTCCATAGCCGTTGAAAACGCGCAAGCCGGGGAAACGCCTCTGCGCCAGCCGCACAGTTTCGGGACGCAAAACCTCGCCTGCAAGCAGCATGCGCTTGAGGTTGGGCATGAGAGTCGCATCGAACGATTCGTCTGCCAAGCACTGGTCGACGAACGAGGGCGTCGACACCCATTCGGTGGCATCGCTCGACGCGAGCGACTCGAACGCCAAGGCCAGGCTCTTTTCCGCCTCGTCCTCGAGGGCATACATCGTATCGCCGCGCGTCAGGCCAGCCGCCATGTCGGTCAGACTCACGTCAAAGGTAAACGGGGAGCGATTGAACCACACCCGCTTTCCCTCGACGGCAAATTCGCTGTTAAGTAGCCATTTGGCAAAATTATCGACACATTCGGTTATAATCTCGACGCCTTTGGGCGTGCCCGTGCTGCCCGACGTGAACAAGATATAAAACGTATCATCCTGCTCAACGCAAACCGGCTCGGCCGGCAAATCGGAGTCAACATCAAGGGAATCTGAAAACGCGGACGCGTCAAAGCATGGCCGCACCAGATCATCGCCGAGAAGCTCGGGAATCACGCCGATTGTATCGAACACGACCGTATCTTTGAGCTGTCCGATGATGCTCGCAATCCTGTCGCGCGGATACAGCACGTCGATAGGCACGTATCCGTGCCCGCTCTTGACGCAACCCAAAAAACAAACGAGCATCAGAGGCGACTTGTGCCCATACACGACGATGGGAACCTTAGCCGGAATGGCCTCGTTAGAGGCAATCCAGCGTGCAACCGCATCAGATGCACGCTTGAGCTCCCCATACGTTATCGATTCGCCACGGCTATTGCAAAAGGCAACATCAGCAGGTACGCGCTCGGCTTGCGCGTCAATAGCCTCGATTAAATAGCTTGCCATAGACGTTTAGGATTTCTTGGCCGGCAGGTCGTCGCCGTAGCAGTTGTCCTGCTCGTCATCGGCAGAATCGGAACTCGCCTGCTGCTCGCTCGCCGCACTCTGGCTATCTGAATTTCCGCCGCATCCCACAAATGTAACTGCACTTGCACCCATAGCCAAAACCAGCAGTGCTGCGAATAACGTGCGAATAAGAGTTGGTCTTGTCGAAGTCATAATCATTTCTCGTATCTATATAGTGTATTTACAGTTGCCAAAGCACACACTACATATGGTACCAGAAAAAGCAATAGCACACAAAGAAAGCAATGACGCAAAGCAGTGTGGCCAAATGGGAGATTCCCTTTTGGCCACTTTTTTAGAAAATACGGTCGGTCAGGACGAGATTACTGCTGGTGTGATAGCCCGTGGTACGCAGCGGATACGTAATCGTGCCCTGAATCTTGGAATCGCGAATGATAGTCTCAATAAGCTCTTTCATTTCCATGTTGCCATAATCGCGAACGGTCGTTTTGTTATCCATTAGTATCACTTCCTTCATAAACGCGCATGAATCAACCATGCATTTTCCCAAAATACTGGAATCAACCCTGTAAGCTCGCAAAAATAATCAAACGGTAATCTTCTTCGGTGAAAAAAGCGCAGTGCGAGCTCAGATAAGATGCGCCTCGCCAACAGCAACACTTCGTATGGAATGCCCGTCATCCACGGCAAGACAACCGTCATCGTCGATATCGACGACGACCCCTTCGACGACCGTCTGCCCCGACACGAGCGCTATGCGCACTCGTCTGCCTTGAAGAGCATTGCAAGCCCGGTATTCGGGCAGGAAGGGCTTTATTCCGCAGTTCAGCCATGTTTGATAGCGGTCCTCCAGTTCGTTGAGCACTTCATCGCCAACCGCCGCGATTGCGCCTGCGCAATCGTCATACACCTTGGCGCCAACCGCCACACCGCCAACAGAGCCGCTCGCATGGGCAACATCGCAAAAGAAAACGGGTTGGTACTTCCCATCAGGTAGCGCCTCGCCTGCGGCATGGAAGACGTTGACGCCGATGCCGACGCATACGCCGCCCGCATGCGATTCCATCGAAATACCCGCGAGCTTCCCTTCGTCAGTTATGACGTCATTCGGCCATTTGAGATGGATGGCCTGCGCATGGGGACCGCCTAGGCGTTCGAGCGCGGCGCGTATCGAGAGCGCCACGACGATGCCGAGCGTTGGAACAATGCGCGGCTCGACTGCGGGTCGCAGCAGCAGCGATTGGTACAAACCGCCCGCAGGGCTCGTCCAATGCCGCCCCTGCCGGCCATAGCCGCCCGTTTGCATGCGCGCACGGCATACGAGGCCTTCGGGCTCGCCAGCCTCGATTGCCCGCTTGACAAGCTCGTTCGTCGAGACTACTTCGCCATAGCTTCGAACATAAAACAACGTCATGCAATTAGCCTTCAATGCGATGGGCGGCGCCGTAGCGCACGTTCTGGTCGGTGAGAACGGTTCCGTCCGCAAACACAAAACCAGGCCGCAACTCCATGAGCGGCTTGACCACGAAATCGCGCTCGAGCGTACGGGGATGCGGTAGCGTGAGCACATCGCTATCGCTTACGTACATTTGATAATCCTCGATGTCGATGTCGCACGTACGCGGCCCGTTCTCGATTTCACGAACACGTCCGAGGCTGTTTTCGATTGCGTGTAGATAACCGAGCAGCTCCTTGGGCGGCACGCCGCAGCGCATAAACACGATGGCGTTGACGAACTCGTCTTGGTCTTCGTAATACGCAGGTTCGCTCGCATAGAAGCTCGAGATGTCCACGATTTGCGAGTCGGGCACACTGCAGAGCTGAGTGATGGCCTGGTTAAGCTGGGCGATTTTGCCCTCTTGCTGCTCGTCGTCCTCGCCGACGAGCGCGATGTTACACCCCAGTCCGAGCACTACGAGCGGACGCAGCTGCTCGAGCGCCTTAGCCGTCGCGGCGACGTTATGCGTACGCACGACGGTCGCTCCAAGCTCGCAGGCCATGAGCGCCTCGGCCGCAGAAGCCTCGTCGCGCTCGGACGGATTGTCGATTTTGTACGCCCAGCCGATAAAGCTCTTGCGCGAAACAGCGCACATCACGGGAAAACCAAGCCGCGCGAACTCGTGAAAATTCCGCACGAGCTCAAGCGTCTGGGAGGCGGTCTTGCCAAATCCAGGACCGGGATCGATGCAGATGCGCTCGCGCGCAACGCCGGCATCCATAAGCATAGCTGCCTGCGCCTTCAGGTAATCTCGCACCTCGCAGACCACGTCGTCGTAGACGGGCTCGTCCTGCATCGTCTTGGGCTCTCCCTTCATATGCATGACCACAAGGCCCGCATCGCATGAAGCGGCAAGCTCGACCATCGCGCGATCGCGGAATCCCGACACGTCGTTGATAATCGATGCGCCCGCCTCGACGCAGGCGCGCGCCACATCGACATGACGCGTGTCGATGCTCACGCATATACCTTCGTCCGCAAGTGCCCGCACGACTTCGACGGTGCGCGTAAGCTCCTCGTCAATCGAGACCTCATCGCTCCCAGGGCGAGTCGATTCGCCTCCCACATCAATGATGACCGCACCTTCGTCGACCATATGTCGTGCATGCTCGAGCGCAGCGGCAAAAGAATCATGCTGTCCGCCATCAGAAAACGAGTCGGGCGTCACGTTGAGGATGCCCATGATGACGGGCATGCGCTCGTCGAATTCGAACTTTCCGCATTTCCAGGTCATTTGAGCGCTTCCTTTCTCGTATGCGCACGAGAATCGCCCCCGTACGCAAAAATGCACATGGGGCAGCTCCCATGTGCATTTGTGCAAGCGTTACTCTTGATCGTCGTCACGCGGCTCGGGAACGTGGCGTGCCGGGGACTGGCTCACGAAGCCCGGATCAAAGCGCCCGACTTCGCTCGGCTGCTGCTCGGCGCCGCCCTGCTGAGCGTCTGGCGGCAAAGCGACCGGATATGACGCGCCTCCTTGCGCGGGCGTCTGCGCTTGTGGCTGCACCGGCACCTGTCCAGGTGCCTGCACTGCGACTTGCTCCATAGGCTGAATGCCCATCCCTGCCTGGGCTTGTTCTTTCTCGAGCCAATTCGGATCGGCGAGCTTCTGGTCGCGAGCGCGCGCCGCCGCTTCTTCGGCTTCCTTGCGAGCGATAA
>CADBQL010000253.1 GCA_902796815.1 uncultured Coriobacteriaceae bacterium
CGTCCGCTCAAGCGCCTTATCCAGCGCGAGGTCGTCGATCGCATCGCCGAGCAGGTCGTGCGTGGCAACTTGCTCGAAGGCGACCACGTGCTGATCGACGTGGATGCCGAGGGCGCCTATACCTGCCGCGTCGAAAAGCCACTCGATTTCGATGCGCTACTCTCGTAGCTGCACTGGATTGCGATGAGTCACGCCCCAGGGGAATGAGTATTGCCCCTGGGGCAATGCTCATCGCGCAAATGAGTTTTTCCCCTGGGGAAAAACTCATTGGCGAGGTGGTGAAGGCGTTTCCCGTCGTACGTAGACTATAATGAGCGGGCGTTAATCACTTGGGTATTAAGAGGAGGCCATAGTGGCTGAGGAGAACATTGACCTTTCGCGATTCCTGAACGGCAATGCGAAGAGAAAAAGCAAGGAAGAACCGATCGAGATTCCGGTCGTGCTCGAAAACGTGCTGCGCTACTGCCTGAAAGATGCATCCGAGCGCATGCTCAAAGGCGAGCAGATCGTTCCGTTCTCGGCGTTGGCAGTAGGCCAGACGCTGTTCATGGAAGAGCATCCTGGTGAGGAACCAGCCGATAGTTTTCATTCCGCGCGAAAGACGGTGGAAAACGCGCGCGGCGCGCTCGCATACGGATTTTGCTATGACGGTTTTGTCGAGATGGGCGAAAACGCAATCAGAAAAGATTGCCTTATCGCCGAGGGCGGTTGCCCCGGCGAGCCGTACGGACATGCCATTGGCTTGCTCTACACAATCGATGGACAGGGTAATTGCAAGTTCGAAGAAGAACCCATCTATGTGGGCAACTCCATGAACTACATGCTGAGCCTCACCGAAATCGGAGATACGTCAGAAGAAGAGGAATAATCGGTCGCGATCGATTAAATTGGCGTCAAATGAGCGCCTAAGAGGGTGACATATCCAGGTATATGAGCACGCAGACCCACGTCGTCTGCGTGCTTCATTTTTGCAATCTTTGGGTGTTTTTTCATGCGAAATATGTCAGCGCTCGTCGACTTGTTGTGCAAGGTTTGGCTGGTATCGTGTGCCCATGGGCAGGCGAAGCGCGTTTAAAAACTCGGGAGCGCGCAGAGCTTGGAATTGGATGTTGCAATTCGCTGGCTTTAGGCTCGAGATGCCCGGACGGCGAGCGGCTATCCCGCGTCGGATCGAAAGGCGTCTTAGACCCAGGTCGGATGCATTGCAACATCGGATCGGCGTGGAATTAGGGCAAGTGGGTATTTCTTGTGAAGCGGCGATTGCTTTGTTAGAATAGGCAGGCTGTTTAATCCTGCCCCGGTGAGTGCCTTCACCAGCCCGGGGCCGTTGAGTCCAAAGGAGGTGAGCTGATGAAGGCTTACGAATTGCTGTTCTTTGTTGCTCCGACTCTCGAAGAGGAGGCCCGCGCAAAGGTCATGGCCCGTATCGAGGATGTTATTGCCGAGGCAAATGGCACCGTCGACAACGCGGAAGACTGGGGCAAGCGCAAACTCGCGTACGAGATCAACAAGTTGACCGAGGGCGACTACATCCTCATCGATTTCCATGCCGATCCCGACCACATTGCCGAGCTTGATCGTGTTCTGCGCATCAACGACAGCGTCGAGCGCCACATGATCGTGTGCCGTTCCGATCGCGACTAATTGGGTGGTGTCCGCATAGCGCGGACGCAAGGCAAGAAGAGGTGGAATCATGAGCATCAATCGAGTTGTTTTGACTGGCAACCTTACGCGCGACCCTGAAGTTCGCCGCACGCAGTCGGGCATGGCTATCATGACGTTTGGCATCGCCGTGAACGACCGTCGCAAGAACAGCCAGACGGGTGAGTGGGAGGACTACGCTAACTTCATCGATTGCACGATGTTCGGTTCGCGTGCCGAAGCCGTTTCGAACTACCTCTCGAAGGGTAGCAAGATCGGTATCGAGGGCAAGCTGCGCTACAGCACGTGGGAACGTGATGGCCAGAAGCGCTCCAAGCTCGAGGTCATCGTCGACGAGCTCGAATTCCTTTCGCCGCGCAATAGCCAAGGTGGTTCTGGGTACCAGGGTGGCGGCTACCAGAACGGTGGCTACCAAAATGGTGGGAACTATCAAAACGGTGGAGGTTACCAAAGCGGTGGCGGCTACCAGAATAACAGTGGCTACCAGGCTGGCGATCAGGGCATGAATGCCGGTGGGTACCAGCCCGCGCCGGCTGTGACCCAGGCGCCTGTGGTTTCAGCGCCCGCGATTGACACGTCCTCTTCTGTGTACGATGACGACATTCCGTTCTAGGTATTGAAAAGAGGTACTGATGGCTGACTATTCCAAACAGCCTCGTCGTAAGTACTGCCAGTTCTGCAAGGACCAGGTGGACTACGTCGATTACAAGGACACGCAGCTGCTGCGCAAGTTCGTCACCGATCGCGGCAAGATCAAGCCGCGCCGCGTGACCGGCGCTTGCATGCAGCATCAGCGCGATATCGCCAATGCCGTGAAGCGCGCACGTACGATGGCTCTCATGCCGTACGCGGTTCCGGCCGTCAGCGGGCGCGGCGACCGTCGCCGTAACCGCGATTAGGGAAGGGGGATCGCATGAAGGTCATTCTTCTCGAGGAACTGCCCGGTAAGGGTGGCGAGGGCGACGTCGTAGAAGTCGCTCGCGGTTTTGCAAACAACTATCTGCTGCGCAGGGGCATTGCCGTTCTTGCTACGAAGGGCAACCTGAAGCAGCTCGAGCAGCGTCGCAAGAACATCGCCAAGCGCGAAGAGGTTCGTATTGCTGACGCGACGGCTCTCAAGGAAAAGCTCGAGTCCGCCACGCTGACCGTCAAGGCTAAGGTTGGCGACGAGGGCATCCTGTTCGGGTCCGTCACGGCTCAAATGATTGCCGATGCAGTCAAGGAAGCGCTTGACGTCGAAATCGACCGCCGTCGTATCGACGTGCGCAAGGCAATCAAGGTCGTCGGCGAGCACACCGTCGAGGTGTCGCTGTACCGCGACATCAAAGCAGCGCTGAAGCTGAACGTGGTCGACGAGGCCGCTCAGGCCGCACCCGAGCCCGAGCCCGAAGCAGTTGTCGAGGCTGAAGAGGTCGTCGAGGAAGCAGCTGCCGAGGTCGAAGAAGCCATCGAAGAGGCTGTTGCAACCGAGGAATAATTCGGATTCTCTCGCAAGCTTGCGAACTCAAAGCCCCCTTTCCCATTTGGGCAAGGGGGCTTTCTCGTGAGTATGACATGTGAGATTCGAGTATTATGGTGCTCATGCACAACTACGGATGCGAGGCGAAAGGGGAGGCTTATATGCCGAGTAACAACGAGTCAACAATGACGAATAAGCCTATCCCGAGCAATATTGAAGCCGAAAAGTCGGTGCTGGCCGCTTGCATGCTCAATAAGGATATCCTTGAGGAGATTGTGATCAAGCTCAAGCCCGAAAACTTTTTTAGGCCAGCTCATCGCATTATCTTTGAAGCGGTGCAAGATTTGCATGCCCGGTGCATTCCAGTTGATCAGATTTCGCTTGCCGATACGCTCAACGCATCCGGGCAGCTCGATTCCGTGGGTGGTCGCTCCTATATCGTCGAGCTCGCAGACAATACGTTTGCGCTCACGAATTGGTCGAACCACGCCGATATCGTCAAGCGCACATCGGTGCTGCGCGATTTGATTTATGCGTCGACGCAGATCAGCGCTTTGGCATACAATGCTCCCGACGATTTGGACGAAGTCGTCGAGGATGCCGAGCGCACGTTGTTCAAGGTCACCGAGCAGCGCGTTTCGTCTTCTTTCATAAAGATGGACACGCTTTTGACCGAAGCGTTCGATGAGATTACGAAGCTTGCCGAGCAAGGGTCGCACATGGCGGGCGTTCCCACCGGCTTTGCCGACGTGGACAATCTGTTCCACGGTTTGCGCGGTGGTGACCTGGTTATTCTCGCGGCTCGACCAGGTGTCGGCAAGACGTCGTTTGCGCTCAACCTGGCTACGAACGCTGCCAAACAAGGCATATCGGTTGCGTTTTTCTCGCTCGAAATGAGCGCTGGCCAGCTCGTTCAGCGCATCCTGTGCGCCGAGGCGCGCATCAGTCTTTCCAAGATTCGCGGCGGCTATATTTCGGAAGGCGATTGGGGTGCGATTGCCGATGCGTCGAACCGCCTGACCAAACTTGAATTGTTCATCGACGACTCGCCTGGCCTTTCTATTCTGGAGGCGCGCGCCAAAGCCCGCCGCGAATTGCGCGCGGTTGAGCCGGGCAAAGGCTTGATCATCGTCGACTATCTGCAGCTCATGCAGCCGCCTCAAACGCGACGCGATGGCAACCGCGCTGTCGAGGTCGGCGAGATTTCTCGTGGCCTGAAGGTCCTCGCGAAGGAAATGAACATGCCCGTTCTTGCGCTCTCGCAGCTTTCTCGTGCTGTCGAAATGCGCGGAAAGAAACGTCCGCAGCTTTCTGACTTGCGTGAATCAGGATCGATTGAGCAGGACGCCGACATCGTTATGTTCATTGACCGCTCGATGGACGAAACCGAGGCCGAGCAGGACGGACGCCCGCCGCTCGGCACTGCTGAGCTCATCGTGGCCAAGCATCGTAACGGCCCTACGCGAGACATCACGCTCGCGTTCGTTTCGGAATACACTCGCTTCATGGATTACGCTGACGACTCGAGAATGTAGGCCCAGTCAAGGGGCGGGCCATCGGGGAGTTTCCCCAATCCGTCGGGGAGTCTTCCTAATCCATCGGAGAGTCCCTCCAATGACCCCGGAATGCCGGAAGGAGCTCGAAGAGGAGTCTCCTCTTCGAGCTCGTATGGGCATCAGGTGCTACACTTAGCACATGAACAACAGGGTGACGTTTTTGCATACGGCTGATTTTCACATCGGAGCCCCGATGAGGGGCTTCGTTGATTTGACGGACGCGTGGGCGACGCGGCTGCAGCGCGCGATCGTGCAGGCGTACGACCGCGTCATCGAAACAGCGCTCGAAAACGAGGTCGATTTCGTTGTCGTAGCCGGCGACATGTTCGACACGTCCGGGGCGTCGTATAGCGATTACCTGCACTTTTTCGAGGGATTGCACCAACTCGATGCAGCTGGCATTCCGACGTACTTGACGACGGGAAATCACGACCCGTTCAGTGTGTGGAAAAACGACGTCGAGCTCTTGCCGCCATCGTGCCACATGATTGGGACAGAAGGCCCGGAATTCGTGCTGTTCGAGCGCGAAGGCGAGCCGGTATGCCTCATCGGCGCGCGCGGGTACCGAAACCAAGCTTGGCCCATCGACGAGCCCATCGCCAAGGGAATCGATCGCGCGCATGCGATCGAGGCGCTCGGGCCTGCGTTTCCACAAGCTACGCAGGCGCCGTTCTGTATCGGCGTCATTCACACGGGCTTGGACCTTGACCAGAGCAAAGCCTATTCCAACCCAACTGATCTGCTTGACGCCGATGTGGACTACTGGGCGTGCGGGCATCTGCACCAGCACTACGCTCTGCCTTCGGCAACGAGGCCGCGTATCGTGTTTCCCGGGTGTATTCAAGCGCGCGATCTCAAGGAATCGGGAGAGCGCGGCTGCTACCTGGTCACGTTGGAGCGGGATGGCGAAACGGCCGATGCTGCCGATGTTGCCGATGCGGCAAGCACGGCGTCCGCTGCGGCGGTCGACTACGGGCGCTTGCGGGCGACCATCGAGTTCGTGCCGACGGCCAGCGTCGTGTTTCATACCGTGGAAGTTGATGTTTCGGCTTGCCAGACGCTTGCCGATGTGGCACATCTCGTCCAGGCGCGGCTGTTCCACGAAAACGGAAAAGCGAGCTGCGACGAGATGGTCGAGCGCGTGGTGCTGTGCGGGACGACCAATCTGCACGATTACTTGCGCCGTCCTGAAGTCGTTGGCGACCTGCGCAAGCGCATCAATAACTCGTATCCGTCGTTTTACTGTGACGCACTCGTAGACCGCACCCGCCCGATGCGCGATCGGGAGGCGCTTGCGCGCGAGGACTTGTTCGAGGCCCAGGTCATTTACGTTTCTGATGAGCAGCGTGCTTCAGATGCCCAGATGATCAACTACGTTCAGGCTGAATTCGTCAAGCGAGGCATCGACGTGCCTTCGTCGCTTGCCCGGCGTATCAGCGGCTTCGAAGACGAAGCGGAGACGCTCGTGCTGGACCTGTTGGGGGAGGAGCGGCCATGAGTCGTTTTCTCCGCCACATATATATGGAGAGCTTCGGTGCGGCGCGCGATTTCAATCTAGGGCCGCTCGGGCCGGGGTTGAACGTGGTGTTCGGCCCTAATGAGGCGGGGAAGAGCACAGTTGCCTCATTTATCGACGGCGTGCTGTTCGGTTGGGACAAGGCGCACGGCGTGCGCAACACCTACCTGCCGGTGGACGGGGAGCGCGCGGGTTCGCTCGAGTTCGGGAATCGGGGCGTAGATGGCTCGGTTGGCCAGTCCGTTATCGTGAGCCGTAGGCGAGACGAGGCCGGCTTGCAGGGCGATGCGAGCGTGATTGCTGATATCAACAGCGCGACGTATCGCACGATGTTCTGGCTGACTTCTGATGAGCTGCGCTCGCTCAGGAACACGTCGGACGTGACGGCGCGTCTGCTTGCTGCGGGATCGGCTACCGGCTCGAGCCCTTCGTCGGCATACGTGGAGGTTGAGCAGCGCATCGCGGCCCTGACCGCCCCTGCGGGGGATGGCTCGATTCAGGCGCTCAAATGCGAACTTGACGTACGCGCCGCGCAGATTGCCTCCGCGTCCGAAAACCTCGCGCTGCTCAAGCAGCAGGATCGAGAGCGGCGCGAGCTCGTGGAAGCGCGTGCAGCCGCTCGGGCGCGCCTTGATGGTGAAAACGCGCAAATCGAGTCTCTGCGCATCGCCTACGCGCGACTCGATGCGCTCGATGCCCAAGTTAAAGCTCACGAGGCCGAGCTCGATGCTTTGGAGGTGGAACGCGTGCAGGCCGATGCCGAAATGGCGGCCAAGCGGGAAACGGGCGATGCAGGCGAGAGGCTCGTGATGCTCGACGCGACTGCCGAGCGATCGTTACGCGACGCAATAGACGAGCTCGCGGACGAGCAGGCGCGGGCTGCGCGAGCCGTAGACATCGCACGTGAGAACAGCGCGGCTTCTTCCGCCACCTACGAGGCGCTTGTCGAAATAGGCGACGGTCCTGATGACGCGTCCAAGTCAGGCGCCGCACGAGGGCTACGCAGGGTTGCGGCTTTTTTGCTACCGCTCGTTTTCATAGTGGCGTCAGTTCCTGTTTTCATGTACGGGCGCGAGACGCGCAGCCTTTCGTTCACGGTGTTCGGCATCGCGTTGCTTGTGTTCGCGGGCTTATTGGCTGTCGGTGCGCTGGCTGTGATATTGCGTCCCGATAAGCATACCGAGCTTTTGGAGGGGCGGCGCAAGGATGCACAGTGGGTTATGGTGCAGGACCAAAAGAAGCTAGATGCGTCGATGCGCGTGAAAGAGGATGTGGACAGGCGCATCACGGCGTTTCTGGCGGATTCGGGGCTGGGAGCCGCCGAAGGTTCTGTCAGGCGCGCTCGCGCCCTACTCGACGATGCGCAGGCTGCACGCAGCCAATTGAACATGGCGAGCCAGAGATTATCGTCGTTGGAGCTGCGCATCCAAAACGAAGCCGCGGCGCTCGATGGCCTGCACCAGGACCGAGCGGATGTTCTTGCGGGATGCGAACTCAGTTACGATGCGAGTTTGCGCGACGTTGACGAGCACATTCGCAATGCCGTTGCGCAACGCGATGCGCTGAGCATGTCGCTTGATGATATGAACCAGCGCTTCATGGCGCTCGACAAGCGGCTTGATCAGGCGCTCGTAGATTGCTCGCTCGACGAACTCAAATTGGCTTTCCATCAGACGAGCTGCCAGCTGCGAGAGCGCAAGCACGAGCTCGTGATTTTGCTCCTGGCCAAGCGTTTGCTCGAAAAGAGCATCGTCGCGTGGGAAAGCCGTAGTCAGCCTGAAGTGTACGCCCAAGCCAGTCGCATATTTTCGGAACTTACGAACGGTGCATGGCGAAGTGTCGACATGGCAGGCGACGGCAGTTTGATTGCGACGGACGCCGTGGGAGCCCAGCGCGATGTGCGCCACCTTTCGCTCGGCACCTGCCAGCAACTTTACCTTGCCTTGCGCGTCGCCATGCTGCTGCAAGCGACCATGGTCGGACGTGACATCCCGATTATTGCAGACGACATCCTGGTCCATTTCGACGCCGATCGTCGCGCCTGCGCCGCCCGCGTGCTGGCCGAACTCGCAAGCAAGCGCCAAGTCATCGTCTTCACCTGTCATCGCGAAACCGTCCATGCCCTCCGCCTTGCCGATTCCAGCCTAACCTATCTCGAGCTGTAACCTCCCCGGGCCTAAAAAGAGTGCTTTCGCACCGAGCAAATGCTGATGAAGCGCGATTCCCTTAATCACGGCTGGAAGCGTTTGGGGAGACTCCCCGAATGAGTTTCGCCCCTGGGGCATGACTCGTTCGGCAATGAGTCACGCCCCTGGGGCATGACTCGTTCGGTAATGAGTCACGCCCCAGGGGCAAAACTCATCCTGTTCTCGCCATCGTCTAAAAACTACAGCCCGAGTTTCCGCCCAAGGCGGAAACTGATTGTATAATCAGGACGCAAGCAAGATGAAAGGATGCGACATGACCAATACGGTGCTCGTCGGAACTCAATGGGGCGATGAAGGAAAAGGCAAGGTCACAGACCTTATCGCGCACGATTATGATTTCGTCGTTCGGTTTCAGGGTGGAAACAACGCTGGTCACACGGTTATTCATGGCGACACGAAGCTCGCGCTGCACCTGATGCCGTCAGGTGTCATGTACGAGGACATCACGCCGGTCATCGGCAACGGTGTAATCATCGACCCGGGCGTGCTCATCAAGGAAATGGCCATGCTCGAAGCTGAGGGCATTTCGTGCAAGAATCTCAAGATCAGCTGCGATGCGCACATCATCATGCCCTATCACAAAGACCTCGACGGCGCTGACGAAAAGCGCCTGGGCAAAAACCAAATCGGTACGACCAAGCGCGGCATCGGCCCATGCTATCAGGACAAGGCTGCCCGCAAAGGCATTCGCGTGCAAGATCTCTTGGATGAGAAGGTTTTCCGCCTGAAGCTCGAGACGGTGCTCTCGCAGAAGAATCCCATCTTAGATAAAATTTACGGTCTGCACACCTACACCGTTGAGGAAATCTGCGAGGAGTATCTGCCCTACGCCCGCATCCTCAAGCCTTATATGGCCGAAACGGCCCAGCTGCTCAACCAGGCGCTGCGCGAGGGTAAGTCGATTCTGTTCGAAGGCGCGCAAGGAACGCTGCTCGATATCGACCACGGCACCTATCCGTACGTCACGTCGTCGGCTTGCTGTGCAGGCGGTGCGGTGACGGGTACGGGCGTCGGTCCCAAGGCCATCAACCGTGTGCTTGGCATCCAGAAAGCCTACGTCACGCGCGTCGGCGGCGGTCCTTTCCCCACCGAGCAGCGTTTCCCCGAGGATGGCGGCACGGGCGAGGAAGCCGAAGTCGGCGAGCTCCTGTGCAAGGTCGGCCACGAGTTCGGCGTGACGACCGGAC
>CADBQL010000254.1 GCA_902796815.1 uncultured Coriobacteriaceae bacterium
GAAAACCTCGCGCCGCCCCAACCGACCTCCAATCCCGTACAATACTACTCATCAAAGCACGATCCCCTCGAAAGGAATCGCCATGCTACAGGAAGGCCTCTACGAGCAGATCATCAGCAACGCGATCAACGCCGAGCTGTCAGACGGAGACGTCCATGCCCAAACGGCGCACATCGACGACGCTGAAGCGCCGAAGGTTCTCGCACAATACATCTCCGAGCTGCTCGAGAGCACCCTTGAAAAGCTAGCAGACCAACGCCACGATATAAACGACCAGATAGAACTCGTGAACCGCCTTGTCGGCACCATCGTACGGGAAATGGACGATGATGACGAAAGCGGCCTTTCCGCCGACAGCAACAAACTATCGAACAGCAACGACGGCCTTTCCGCCAACAGCATCGACCCCTCGATCGACCGCAACCCTCCAACCAACTACGCCCTCTCCATCGCCGACCGCGCCGAACAGCTCCTCGCGGTATTCGGCAAGCAGAACAGCGTCCTCTCACTCGACGGTCACCACAAAGCCGTCCGCCCCGAAACATCCATCGCGCAGAGCAGCCTTTTCACCGGCTCTATCCACGAACCGCAGATGTACACCGAGCTCAAAAAGGAAATTCTTTCCTGCAGCCGCATCGACATGCTGGTCTCGTTCGTCAAGTGGAGCGGATTGCGTCTCATCATCGACGAGCTGCGTGCTTTCGCCCAAAACGGCGGCGAATTGCGCGTCATCACCACGTCTTACATGGGCGCCACCGACATCAAGGCCATTGACGAGATCCGCAAGCTGCCCAATGCGAAGATCAAGGTCAGCTACGACACCAAGCGCACGCGCCTGCACGCGAAGGCCTACGTGTTCTACCGCGACACCGGCTTCACGACGGCTTACGTCGGGTCGTCCAACCTTTCGAACGCCGCCATCTCGAGCGGCCTGGAATGGAACGTCAAGGTCGCGCGCAAGGACCTTCCCGAAACCATCGACAAGATCGCCGCCACGTTCGAGAGCTACTGGAACTCAAAGGAGTTCGAGTATTACGACGAGGGCCAGCACGACCGCCTCGCGCGCGCCCTCAAGGCCGAGAAATACTTCGAGAGCAACGACGACGCGCTGTACACGGTCGACGTCCTCCCCTACTACTACCAGGAGGAAATCCTCGACAAGCTCGCCGCCGAGCGCGCAGTGCGAAACCATTGGCGCAACCTCGTGGTCGCCGCCACGGGAACTGGCAAGACCGTCGTGTCAGCATTAGACTACAAGCGTTTCCGCAAGCAGAACCCCAAAAGCCCCTGCCGGCTTTTGTTCGTGGCACATCGTGAGGAGATACTGAAGCAGAGCTTGTCGACGTTTCGCGCGGTGCTCAAGGACGCGAACTTCGGCGAGATGTTCGTGGGCAGCTACCGCCCGTCGAGCATCGACTACCTTTTCATGTCGATTCAGACGTTCAACTCGCGGGATTTCGCGGCTCTCACCTCGCCCGATCATTACGACTACATCGTGGTCGACGAGTTCCACCATGCAGCCGCGCCCACCTACCAGAAGCTGCTCACCCATTTCCACCCGAAAATCCTTCTGGGCTTGACCGCGACCCCGGAGCGCATGGACGGGCAGAGCATCCTCAGGTATTTCGAAAACCGCATCGCCGCCGAGATCCGGCTTCCTGAGGCCATCGACCGCAAGCTTTTGAGCCCGTTCCAGTACTTCGGCATCACGGACACGGTCAACCTGAGCCACGTTCGCTGGTCGGCGGGAAGCTATGACAAGGGCGAGCTTTCGCGCATGTACACCCTCAACGCATCCGAAGCCGGGCGGCGCGCCGACCTGATCGTGACGTCGCTGCTCAGGTACGTGACCGACATCGACGACGTCAAGGGGCTCGGATTTTGCGTCACCATCGCGCACGCAGAGTACATGTGCGAGTACTTCAACGAGCACAACATACCGTCGATGTACTTGACCGGCGCATCACCCGATGAAGAGCGCCGCAGCGCCAAGAACGCGCTCGTATCCGGGCACGTTCGGTTCATCTTCGTCGTCGACATCTACAACGAGGGCGTCGACATCCCCGAGGTCAACACGATCCTGTTCCTACGCCCGACCGAGTCGCTGACGATTTTCTTGCAGCAGCTCGGACGCGGTCTGCGCTTAGCCGAGGGAAAGGAATGCCTGACGGTGCTCGACTTCATCGGGCAGGCGAACAAGCGCTACAGTTTCGAGTCCAAGTTCGCCGCCCTGCTGGCAAACACGTCCCACAGCGTCACGCAGGAGATCAATGACGGATTCCCGGACGCGCCCA
>CADBQL010000255.1 GCA_902796815.1 uncultured Coriobacteriaceae bacterium
GTTTGCCGAAACGTCGAAGAAGCGTGCAACGCGCTCGAGGAGGTGCTCGCATGATCGAGTTTCGTGACGTCCACGCGTCGTACGACGCCAACACCCCTATACTCAAAGGCGTATCGTTCACGGTGGACGATGGGTCTTTCGTCGCCTTCGTGGGCACGAACGGCGCGGGAAAATCGACAACGATGCGCCTGGTCAACGGCTTGCTAAAGCCCGAATCAGGTACGGTGCTCATCGATGGCGTGCCGACGACCGAACTCAAGACGAGCGAGCTTGCGCGCCGCGTGGGTTTTCTTTTCCAAAACCCCGACAGCCAAATCTGCTGCAATTCGGTGCGCGAGGAGCTCCTGTTCGGCTTCAGGGCGCTCGGGCAGCTCGACGATGCCGCACGCGCTCGTGTCGAGGAAATCATCGAGGAATTCGGTTTCAACGGCGACGACGATCCGTTTTTGCTTAACCGTGGCACGCGCCAGCTGCTCGCGTTGGCGTCCATCGTAGTGCTCGGCACACCGGTCATCGTGCTCGACGAACCCACGACTGGCCTGGACTTTCGTGAGTGCGTCAAGGTGATGCAGATCATCAAGCGCCTTCACGAGGAGGGAACCACCGTCATCATGGTGTGCCACGACATGGAAGTGGTCGCCGACTTCGCCGAGCATGTCATCGTCATGAATGACGGCCGTGTCGTGGGCGAAGGCCCGACGTTCGACGTCCTGCGCAACCGGAGCCTGTTGGCAAAGGCGAGCCTGATACCGCCGCAAGTCGTGGACGTTTCGATTGCCTTGGCGTTCATGAGGCCCGATTTGGCAAAAACCCCAATCGGGTCCGCGAACACGCTCGACGAGATGTGCGAGGCCGTAAGCGAAGTGTACTGCGCCAAACATAGCCGTTGACCGGCGTGATTTGCCTCGATTGACAGTCGAGTGGCCGGTCGATCCTTAAAGGCGCTACGGCAGGAAACCCCGCTTGGCTGATGGTGGGGCTGGGTTTTTGAAGCGTTACAGCAGGAAGAAAGCGAAAAAGGTGTACCGATGAACAAGTTCCTTGAATACGTGCCCGGCGATACGGTGTTTCATAAGATGAATCCTATGACGAAACTCATCGGAGCTATCGTGTTCGCCCTTGCCTGCTTTTGCACGTCAAATCTAGTGATTTTGGCGATTATGCTCGTTGCGGCACTTTGCATGGCTGCGGCGTGCGGCATGCTGCGCCAAACAGCCGGCCTGGTCAAGGCCGTGCTCGCTTTCTCGCTCATCCTGGCAATCGTCCAAGTGCTGTTTACTCCGACCGGAGATGTGCTCGTCGCCTTGCCGTGGGGCTACATCGGCACGGGGAGCCTGCTTGCGGCGCTGACCACCATCGTACGCCTCGAGGCTGCTGCGATTCCGCTGTTCCTGACGTTTTACGTTACCAAAATGAGCGACATGACGAATGCCGCGGTCAAGGTGCTGCACGTGCCTTATAAATATGCGTTCACGTTTTCCTCGACGGTGCATTTTATTCCTGTGTTCATGAACGACATGCGATCGATCATGGAGGCGCAAACTGCTCGCGGCATCGAGTTCGATCAGGGTGGTTTGATAAAGAAAATCCGCCTCATGGTGCCGCTTTGCGTGCCGCTGCTCGTTTCGTCCGTGCGCAAAACCAACAGCGCCGCCATCGCCGCTGAGGTGCGAGGCTTCAACCTGCGCACGCGCGCATCGGGCTTCAAGCAATACCCGTTCGCCTTGCGCGACTACGCCGCACTTATTGTGGCGCTCGCCGCTCTTGTGTTCGCGATCATCTTGTAAGGTGACATGAAGTCGGGTTTTTTGTCATTAAGCGAAACGGTCATCATATGACATAAAGTCGGGTTTTTTGTCATTGTGGAAAACGGTCGTCATTAGTTCGCAATAGATGACCATTTCGCTTAATGACAAAAAACCCGACTTTATGTCATCTTCGGCTATACTAGGCGCATGGGCGAGTTTGCGAACAAAGTGTACGATATCGTGCGTCAGATCCCGCAAGGAAAAGTGGCGACGTACGGCCTCGTGGCACGCCTTATGGGGCGTCCCCAATCGGGGCGCTATGTAGGTTTCGCCCTACGAAACAACCCGCATCCAGGTGCCAGTACGAGCGATATCCCTTGTCATCGAGTCGTTTTCAAGGACGGGCGGCTGTGCGAGGGGTTTGTATTCGGTGGGCCGGACGTCCAAAAGCTGCTTTTGGAAGCAGAAGGGGTTACATTCGTCGACGACTGGCATGTCAATTTGGAGACGTGCCTTTGGGATGGGAAAGGCACAACATGCTCACCATAGGATGTCATCTTTCGATTGCAAAAGGATTCGCAGCGGCGGCGCGCGATGCCGCCTCAATTGGTGCAAACACGTTCCAGTTTTTCACGCGCAATCCGCGCGGTGGAAAAGCCAAGCCGCTTGACGCGGCTGATCTCGAAACGTTTGCCCAGGTGTGCGCCGAAGAGCATATAGAAAGCATCCTCGCGCATGCTCCCTATACGCTCAATCCCTCGTCCGACAAGGCCCAAACTCGCGAGTTCGCCCTCATGACGCTTGCGGACGACCTCGAGCGGATGGAGCATATCTGGCCTGGTCAGCTCTATAACATGCATCCTGGCTCTCATGTAGGCCAAGGCGCTGAAGCGGCAATTCAAATGATTGCCGATGCGCTTAACAGTGTCTTGAAGCCTGAACAGACCACGACCCTTCTCCTCGAGACGATGGCGGGAAAGGGCAGCGAAGTCGGCCGCACATTCGAGGAAATCCGCGCGATTATCGATTGTGTTGAGCTTTCGGACCATGTGGGCGTATGCTTGGATACCTGCCACGTCTGGGATGGCGGTTACGATATCGTGACCAACCTCGACGGCGTGCTGCAGCAGTTTGACGAAATTATCGGTATCGACCGCTTGCGTGCGGTGCATCTGAACGATTCAAAGAATCCGCTTTCCGCCCACAAGGATCGCCACGAGAAAATCGGCCAAGGTCACATCGGCTTCGAGGCGCTTGCCTCCGTCGTGAACCATCTCACGTTGCGCGACCTGCCATTTTACCTGGAAACGCCTCACGACGAGCTTTCGGGATACGCCGATGAGATTCGCCGCTTGAGGATGACATAAAGTCGGGTTTTTTGTCATTAAGCGAAAGGGTCATCGTTTGCGAGCAAATGTTGATCATTTTGCTTAATGACAAAAAACCCGACTTTATGTCATATTCGACTTTGTGCTATCACTGCCATTCGCGATGGTACAATGCTACGCATGGCCGAGTAGAACCGAGTACCACATGCCACAGGCTTCTGGACAACAAAAGGCGGCGCAAAAAGCCAACAAGAAAGCGAAGGGCGGGAAGTTTCTCCCCGCCTTGTGCAATGTGCTTGGAACACTGTTGCTCGTAGTGGTCATCGGGCTGTGCGTGCCGCTAACGGTGCCGCTCGTCATGGGCTATCAGGTATACAACGTGACCACCGGCAGCATGGAGCCCGAAATCTCCGTTGGAAGCGTCGTTTACGTCAAAGATACCGACCCCTTGAACGTCGAAGAAGGGCAGATCATCGCTTACCAACACGAAGAGGGCGTCATCGTGCACCGCGTGGTTACGAACCGTACGTCGCTCGGCGAATTCGTGACGAAAGGCGATGCGAACCAGGTCGAAGATCTGGAGCCGATTCCCTACGACGCATTCCTGGGCGTTGCCGAAATGCACTTGCCCATGGTGGGTGCGTTCATGTCGATTTACGCAAGCACGGTAGGAAAAATATATCTGCTGCTCACGGCGGCATGCGGCGTGATGCTCAACATGGTGGCGAGCCGCATGCGAGCTGCACGTCGCGCCAAACTGGTCAAAGAGCTCAAGGCGAATCCAGCGGCATCTTCAACAGCAGCCGCGCAAGCTGGCGCAGCTGCGGGCGCGTCTGCGCCGGCAGGCGTTTCCCAATCTTCAACTGGCGAAATGGCAACCGACGCATCAGCATCAGAATCCCAAGCTGCCAACGGTCGTGCATCGCGCACCCGCAAGCGCAGTCCGCTGCGCATTGTGCGTAACGTGTTCATCGCCCTGCTCGCTGTGATGTTTCTCGGTTCCGGCGGCGTGATCGGCTACGTCAACTGGCAATACAGTTTGAGTGACCAGCTCTATTCCCAGGCAATCGACGAGTACGCGCGCACCTCGCCAGACGAAAGCGCCGGTCTCGAAAAGCCTCCTATCACAATCGATTTCAAATCCCTGTGCGCCGCAAATCCCGATATCATCGGTTGGATATACTGTCCCGGCACAGTCATCAACTACCCTGTGCTGCAAGGCAAGGACAACGACCAATACCTGCACACGGACTACACGGGCGAATACAATCTCGACGGTTCGATCTTCGTTGACAGTCACAATAGCAGGGATTTCTCCGACGCCAACACCATAGTCTACGGCCATCACATGATGTCTGGCTCGATGTTCGCGGGTCTCACCGAGTGGGAAGACCAGGCCTATTACGACAAACATCCCATAATGTGGCTGCTCACGCCCACGCAAAACTACAAGGTTGTCCTCGTTAGCGGCCATCACGTGGATGCCTACTCCAACATATACGAGATCATCAAGACTCCCGGCAAAGAGCTCGATGCGATGCTGGCGGAGGCGAAGGCGCAATCCACGTTCAAAACCGATGCTGAGATGGACCCCAACGGAACATACGTGATGCTTTCGACCTGCGCTTACCTCTGGGATACCGACCGTTACGTCCTGCACGGCCTGCTCAAGCCAGTGCAATAGATGCGGCCAAAAGAGAGGCCCCTTTTTGACTGCGAAGTAGCAGTCAGATCGGCCGCGCTCACAACATCTGCTCGGTGCTCGTTCCTTGCAAGAAATAGCTTTTAGGAATTACTCAGAAATTTGAAAATCGAAGATAATATTGGCATATTGTTAAATCCCGTATAATAGCTAGCTGGCACACTTTCTGGAATGATAGCATGCCGATTGTACTAGATGAGTGGATGTTGGGCGTACAAAAGTGGGGAATATAATCAGAGATACCGATGCCTTTCGCGGCGGCGATGAAGACGAGCTGACTGCTTTGCCGGTTCCTATAATGGAGCGCGACACTTTGTCGATTTCAGATTTTCATCAGTGTGATGAAACGCTGTCTGCGATGTCTGAGTGTAGCAAAATCGAAATGTCCCAATTCCTCTATTGTACTGGTGAGCTGGCAAAATCTTGTGATATCAGCAAAACGTTGCTGGACTCCCAGAACAGGTCGGTTGCCCTTTCTGCACGTACGACGCATATGATTGCGTCGGTAGCGCTCGGTGATTCTCGATCGGCTTTCGATGACTTGCAAATCATCAAAACCGAATGCGACGAGGGGTTTGCATGCGCCGCGAGCGACCCAATCCTGTTCCGCACGAGCATCTTCTGCGCGTTGCTTGCAGAAGATATCCTGTCATCCCGAATTTTTGAATTTCCCGAAATAAGCAATGGCATTGACGGGCTTCCACTTGGACTCAAAGCATATTTCGGCTTCCTTCAAGCGTTGCGTATGATTCGGAAAGGCGAGGCGTCGATGGCGCTTGGTGTCGTAAGCGTATCCCAGGCGCTTCTCGGAAATCGCAAGCCTATCCCGAAGGCCTTTCTACATCTTGCAGCCGCGTCGGCATATATGGCAATCGGAAAGACGAACGAAGCGCTTGGGGAATATGTCACAGCGCGGGATATTCTTCAGAGCATAGGCGCGATTTTCCCCTTCGTAGAAATGAATTTCTCGCTGCTCGGCATGTCGCGCCATTATTGCGGAATGCATAGCAGCACGGAGTACAAGCGAATCGAAACCATGGCCCTCTTATACCATGAAGGTTGGGCAGGCTTGCGCCGTTTGTGTGGGCTCAGCGATACATTGGCATCTTTGTCGCCGGTAGCGGCAAACGTAGCTTCTCTTGCATTTCTGGGTTGGAGAAATAAGGAAATCGCCTCGCATCTGCATATTTCCGAAAATACCGTCAAACACCAATTAAGCGAATCGTACCAGCGACTTCAAGTAAAGAGCCGCTCCGAATTGCGTTCTATATTCGATGGCGGTCTTTAGCCGTCTTTTACACAAGATATGGTATCGGCGAATCAAAAAAAGCACAAAGTAATGTAATTTCATAGGGCTGCTTTGAGCTAAAAGCCCAGTTCAGAGAAGTACCAAAGGCACAAAAACGCGAAAAAAAGCGCCTTACGCGGCCGCAAAGGTAACGGTACGATAACAAGCTGTATTGTTAGCGTCTTTCCAGTACGCCTTAAACGTACTAGAAACACAACTGGAAGGGTCCTAATGAGCAACAAGGGGTCTAACCATACTCACATTTGGCAATGCGCGGGGAAAGCGGTTTTAGCTGCGGTTTTGGCGTTGTCCTTATGCCCGGGCTCTCGCGAGCTTTTCGAAAATATCGCCTTTGCAGATCCGATTGAAGATACGGGTGCGTTTGAAACCGACGCGCAAGCACCAGATGGGTCTGAGGGACAATTCGGTGAATCACCAGAGGCTCAAGCTGAACAGGACGATTCGGGCTCAACTATGTCCGAAGGCGCTGATGGCGAGCAGGTAACCCCCGGTGATCAGGGTGATGGAGAAGCCGAAGACGATGCTGCGGATGATGCCGTAGGCGCTGGCGGCAACGCTGCAAACGACGACGCCGAGGAAGCTGGGTTTGCCGATCAGACGGATGATGCCGAGGCGGATTCGTCGGTCGAAGACGCTACGGAAGGCTCTGGTTCGGAAGATGGCAGCACATCAGGTGCCGAGATTGATGGCGAAGCGGCCGGCGATTTGGCTGCCGGCGATGCCGAGGGAGATGAATCCCAGCAAGACGAAGCAGGCCAGGATGATTCCGAAAACGCCGCTGACAACGCGGGCGAAAAGGCTGACGACAGCGCAGGCGAAAAAAACGATGGCGATGCGGATGAAAAAATCGCCGACGAGGATGGGCAAGATGATTCGGTCGTGCTTGAAGCGGATGCCGATGGCGCCCATGCAGAGCTTTCGATCGACTCTTCAGTTGAACTGCCCGAAAACGCGCAGCTGGTTGTGACTGCGCTTGTGAACCAAGTCGCGAACGAAGAAGAGGGAGAAGAGCCTCTTGCTGATGAGGAGAGCGACGCAAGCGACGATGCCGACGATGACGCCGACGATACAGACGAGTCCAGCGAAGCCGACGAAAGCGATGATGCGTCCGACGAAGGCGATTCCGAGGAGGCGGACGAATCTGCTTCCGACGACACAGAAGAGTCGGCTTCTGGTGAAGATGAACAAAGCGGCGAAGGCGACGAGTCAGACTCCAACGCTGAGGATGATGCCGAGGCTGACGGCGGCGTCGATTCGGGTGAAGGGTTCGAAGCGGGTCATGTTGACGTCAACACGGCTTCCGACGAATCTGCGGAAGAAGATGAAACCGCCGATTCCGACATCGATGATGGGAGCGACGAAGAAGGCACAGCTGATGGAGACGAGGCCTGGGAAGATGATGGCGCAGAGGAAGATACCGCCGATGATGCTGACGGCAATGCAGCCGATGATGTCGATGCCGATGGCGCCGATGCGTTCGATCAAGGCGACGAGGTTGATGACGAGGCCGATGGTGACGAAGCGTATGACGACGAGGCCGACGCAGAGGCCAATAGCGACTCGGACGAAATAGCTGATGACGAAGCCAGCGAGGCGCTTACGGGCGCCGACGTCGTACTTGCCGGTTTGGCAAATGCGATCGAGATGTTCCTGCAGGCAGAAGTGCCCGACAATCCCATTGCCGTCAATGTCGCGCAAGCATATGTAGCTGAAGTCGTCGATGCGGACGGCAATTTGGTTCAAATTCCCCAAGACAAGGCTAAGCTCAAAATCACGATAACCGACCCCGAGCGCGTTTCGCTGTTCAGCAACGCATATGCCGTTGAGCGGACCGTTGCATCCCAAGACGACGAAGAAAACGCAGGCGCGATGTCAAAGCCGGTTTCAAGCGTGCTCAACGAGGAGTTCGCTTCAGCCGACGATGCGGCCGCAACGATTCAGTTTGCTGGCACGGCTGCTCCAGCAGCCGAAAACATCGCTTCTGATGAAGCGACGGGTGGAATCACCGCATCGCTGCAAGGTGTCAAGTCGTTGGTCGCTCTCGGCGACGCTGCGATGTCCTCCAATGGCGATGCGGCCAAGGCGGCTGCCATGATCAAGGAAGCGACTACGGGCGCGACCATCATGAAGAAGCTGGCCGGTAAGCGGGTGAGTTCCAAGGCGGCGCTTGCTGCTGGCGGTGCCGGCGGGCCGCTAAGGTCAGATCCAAAACCAGGTGTCAAAAGCACTGTTGACACGACCATTTATGGCATGACCATGAATTTGTTCGATTACGAAGCTGTTGACAACAATTCGAATCATTACGGGAACGCATATACCGATAATTCCAGTTATTCAGGAATAAACGCCGGCAGGAACAGAAACAACCAGCTAATGTTCTATGGGTACGGAGATGGCGTATCAACAAATTCCGCCAATTATACAAGCGGAACCAATCCTGGCAACGGAATCAATCAATTTACGGGCGTCGGTACGTATAATAACAACACGGTTTATACCTTACAATTTGCGAATCAGGGTATAGTTCAATCGAAGCTTAGCAGCGACGGATATCCATTGCTCAACACAAACGCTTCAGACAAAACAACCAATTACATTTTTGATCCGAGTGAGACATATGATGGCTCCAACAAGAGAACAACCTATGAGAACGTTAGCGGTTTGTTCTATCTGAACAACAAAGGAACGCCCGATGAGCTGCTCACTTACGACAGCAATAAAGCATATGCTTATTATGACAGGAACCAAGGGGACAATGGGTCGTTCAAGGTATACGACGGCACTTATGACCGCAACGGCGGGAGCACTGATGGCCTGAAAGTCGGCTTTTTCCCATTTAATGACTGGTGGACTGGGTCAGGGTATCCTGAGATTAACCCCACAAGTAATGCGTGGAATTATGCTGTCAACCATCATTTGGGAATGACACTGAACGTGCCTATGATGATGCCTTACGATGGCAAGATACGCTACTACGACGATAATGGAACTTATACCGACAGCGATATGGTGTTCAATTTCAGCGGCGACGATGACATGTGGGTTTTCGTCGACGGCAAACTCGTTCTCGATATCGGCGGTATCCATCAGCCTGTAAGCGGGACGATTAATTTTTCAACAGGAGAAGTAGTCATCTCCTACGGTACGGTAAACGCTCCCAACAATGGTGTTCAGGGTACGCATTACACATATCCAGCAGCAGGAATTAATGCAGCCACAGAGGAAGACAGGCTGGTAAGGGGCGATAAA
>CADBQL010000256.1 GCA_902796815.1 uncultured Coriobacteriaceae bacterium
AAGGCCGGTCTTATATGGCCGGCCTTTTCACTAGCAGCTCCGAGGACATTCGGCGTGTACTGAATGCCGAATCACCGAAGAGGCGACGTGGCCAAGTGGTAAGGCAGAGGCCTGCAAAGCCTTCACCCCCGGTTCGAATCCGGGCGTCGCCTCCAACTCTTCATTAAGTCAATCCTAAGAGCTGTGTAACGTATTGCAAAACGATTTCGGTGTGTTATTCCTTCAGATACATGTGGCACGTTCTTGCTGCTAACGATGCAAAAACGGCCCGCAAACTCACGGTGGTTTGCGGGCCGTTTTTGCTTGCTTTCGCATGACTCGTTTATTCTGTCAGGCGAACGCCTACATAGCATGCGTCATCGGGGACGTTGGAGAACGAGAACATCTCTGCGAGTGGGATTGCAGAGATCTTCCATGAATAAGTTCGGCCTGTTTTTGTGGTGACCGTACCAATTTCGTAGGTATTTCCCGAATCGTCCGTGCCTGAATCGGTAATGTTATCGGCATCGTATTTTAGTTTCTGAAGTGCATTTTGCAAGGCTATCTGCGGATCGCCCGTGGTGAAATCCGCATACCTTACAACCATGCTCGTTGTATCGGAGCGATCGACTACGAGCTGCCAGGAGCCGTTGAGCAATCTCGTAGCCTCTGGTGCTGTGAGATTGGAAATCCCCTTCGTGTACAGTGCTTCAGCTTCTTCAAGAGTCATGTCATCAGGAAGCTTGTACAAGATTAGCTCATCGGAGTCGGCTTCTTCCGACGCGTTGTAAACGGTATAGCCCTTTTTGTCAAACCATGCTAATAAGGCATTGTCATCTTTGGGCATAAGTCCTTGAACCAAGGGAAGAGTTTCGATGGAGGCTTCGCGAGCGAGATTGTCGCTTACCGCCTGTTCGGCCGCCGCGATTTCACGCAAACTTGAAAATACGGTCGTGTTAAGGAAGATAGCGCCTGCGACGATTGCCGCTACGACGATGATTGCCACATACGCACGATGTCTCAAAGGAAGTGACATCGGCCGATTCAGCGGAGCAGAATCGAGATAGGCTATGTTGCCCTGTTTATCGGAGTACGACTTTTTATTCGTGTAGAAAAAGTGCTCTGAAAGTGTTTGCAAAAATGACATGGTTGCATGCTCCTGGTGGGTTTATGTGCTTTGGGCATTATATCATCGCCTGCCCGAAAGCAGGTGATAGGATGCTCATCCGAGGAGGACTGATGATAGATTTTGGAATATTCACAACGCCTGAAGCATGGATTTCCCTTGTCACGCTGCTGTTTTTGGAAATCATACTCGGCGTTGACAATATCGTGTTCATATCGTTGACGTCAAATAGGCTTGCACCCGAGAAGCAGCATATCGGCCGCAAGCTTGGTCTCGCCGGCGCTATGGTTATGCGCATCCTTTTCCTGTCAGTGGCATCGTATCTGGTGCATTTGATTGCGCCGCTATTTACGATCGATCTCGGCTTTTGGTCACATCCGGTATCGGTGCGCGATTTGGTATTGTTTCTCGGGGGGCTTTATTTGCTTTACAAGGGCATACGCGAGCTCGTCGGGACAATTGGCCTTGAAGATCTGGAAGAAGAGCAGAAGACCGGACAGTCAGGCGGAAAACGTATCGGGCTTCTTCAAGCCATCGGTACGATTATGGTCATGGACATTGTATTCTCCATCGATTCGGTCATTACAGCTGTTGGCATGGCGCAGCACCTCATAATTATGATTTTGGCTGTCATGTGCGCCGTGCTCCTTATGATGATTTTCATCGACACCATCGCTGATTTCATAAATCGAAACATCGAAATGAAAATCCTCGCGCTCACGTTTATCGCCATGATCGGTGTTTTGCTCGTGCTCGATTCGCTTGGTATTAACTCGGGCATAGAAGTGCTTGACATGCATATGGAAAAGCTCATGGTATACTTCGCGATGCTTTTCTCGGTCATCATGGAATTTTTGCAAATCAGGTACAAGCGCAATTACGCCAAATGGCATAACGAGCACGAAGGCGACGACGATTAGCAGTTTCTAATGATGACGATCCCCACGCCCGTGGCTTGGTGTTAGGCATATTTCGTGACCATCTACTCGAAGCGCGAAAGTCCCTCGTCCGACAAAAGGAAACGTGCAGCCCTGGGCAATACCTGCGCCCTGATGGGCGTAGTAGCGCTGAGGGGCTCTCCGTCGTATTGAATGGGCAGCGGTGGATCGGCGTCAATTTCGACGACGCGACCTTGCAAGATTTCCATCGAGTCCGGTCGGCTTGGCATGTTGCCATCGCGGTCGAGCGTCGCTGCGATAAACGCGGGGATTAGCTCGTAAGCGTTCTTTGCCTTGAGGATTACGATATCGAACATGCCATCGCGCGCCGATGCTTTATGCGTGATGGAGATTTCGAATTGGATTTTCGCAAAATTTACGAGGATGACGCCAAGACCTTTTGTTCGAATTACACGACCGTCGACAGTTAGCGTAATGTTCGATAATTGTGGTTTCGTGTTCGCAATTGCCGCTTGGAAATACGCGGCCGCGCCGAGGAGCTTCTTTGTTGGAACGGCATCATGCATGATTGTTGCGTCGTACCCAGCGCCTGCCATAATTGAGAACCCGAATTTCTGCCCACCAGCTTCGATGAAGCCGATATCAAAATCGAGTGTTGACCCCCGCTTGGTTAGGGCGCTTAGCGCTCGCGGCTCATACGGAAGGAGCAGGTTGTTGGCCAAAAGATTAGCTGTGCCGGCGGGAAACGGCAATATTGGAACTTTTGTGTCTGCAAGCGCATATGCCACGGACGCCACGGTGCCATCTCCGCTCGAAACGATGACGCTGTCGAAGTCTTGGGCATCTTTTACTAAAGCAGAGGGCTCTGTAGTGCCGTCGGTGTAGCGTACGCACGCTTCATCTCCATCGCCGAGCGTCATGCGCATATAGTCGTATATGGCCCCATCGCCGAAACCGGCTGATGTGTTGATTACGACGAGTAGCTTCATGCATCCCTCCGAAATCTCCGATGGCGATTCACTTGATGTTATGATGGTAACGCAAACCTCAAAAATCAAAGTGGAGAATACTCGCATGTACATCGCTTCACAACAGGAGCTAGAAGACTTCATACAACGCGCCAGCTCTTCGAGTATTTTGGCAATCGATACCGAGTTTTTGCGCGAAAAGACGTATTATCCAAAACTATGCCTTATGCAATTTGCTACCGACGATGAAATTGCGATTCTTGATCCCTTCGCTGTCGATGATTTGACGGTATTGGCACCTTTGTTCGAAAACGAAGACATCGTTAAAGTTTTTCACGCTGGATATCAGGATATCGAAATCATAGTCTACGACATTGGATGCGCGCCAAAACCCATATTCGACACGCAAGTTGCTGCCGCTCTCATGGGGCAGGTCCAACAGATCGGGTATTCGTCGCTCGTGCATTCGATGTGCGGCGTCAAGCTAAAGAAAACCGATTCGTTTACCGACTGGTCAGCGCGTCCCTTGTCGGAATCGCAAATAAAATATGCGGAAGACGATGTCGTGTATCTGCCCAGGATGTACAAAGCAATGCGAAAGACGCTGGAAGAGCGGGGTAGACTCGAATGGCTTGCCGACGAGTTTGCCGAAATGAGCGATCCAGCAACTTATGTCGCAGACGAGCATGAGCGTTTTAGGCATCTCAAGCACAGCACCCAATTGAATCGTCGTCAACTTGCTGCTGCTCGCGAAGTTACGGCATGGCGTGAAATTGAGGCGCGCCGTCGAAACGTTCCGCGCAAGTGGGTGCTCACAGACGAACAAATCGTTGAGGCATGCCGCCGTGAATCGCGAAAAATCGATGACCTCTTCATGGTTCGAGGCGTACGCGAACGCTTGACGACGCGTGATGCGCGGGACGTTATTGAGCTTATGGTCGCTGCACTCGATTCGGCTCCAGACACCTGGCCGGATATTACGAGCTCGAGCAGGAACGAACCGAATGTCGACGCACAAGTGGATTTGCTCATGAGTATTGTGCGCATACGCGCGCGTGAAAACGGTGTCGCAATACCAACGCTTGCGAGTCATTCAGACCTCGTTGCTGTTGCGCGCGGACGTAGGCGCAACATCGATTTGCTCAAAGGATGGCGCCGCGAACTAGTCGGTGCAGAGCTGGTCGACTTCATGGAGGGAAAACTCGTGCTTTCCATCGAGCGCGGGCAAGTTGTCATCCGCGAAGCATAGCGTGATTCGTTTCAGTTTTTTGCGGGCCCAGAGGAAACTTCCGCTCCAACGCGGCCTTCTCGCTCGTCGTTTGGGTGCGGAATGTCGCGAACTCGTTAACCACGCTCGCTCTAACAGCGAGGCCTAAAGCCGCGCCCTCCATCCTCGCAGGCCTCGTAGTTGCGAAAAGCGCCACTTGGCCCGCTGTCTATGAGTCGCGCCCTATGAGTCTCGCCCCAGGGGCAGAACTCATTTGGGTAATGAGTCTCGCCCCAGGGGCAAAACTCATTTCGGTAACAGTGTTCTAATACGAACAAATGAGCGTTATAATGCGTACGAAAATATTAGACGCAGGAAGGATGCACAATGGGTGGATATTGGCTCTTAATCATCGTTACTCTTGCCCTTGGCATGGGGGCATCTAGATATGTAAATTCACAACTTAAGAAATATTCGAGGTATC
>CADBQL010000257.1 GCA_902796815.1 uncultured Coriobacteriaceae bacterium
AGGCTCCGAAGTCCTTGATGCCGACGACCTCGCCTTCGAATTCCTCGCCCACCTCGGGCTCCTTGACTATGCCGAGGATCATGCGCTTGGCAGCCTCGCCAGCAGGGCCCTCGATGGCGGCGATATGGATGGTGCCGTCTTCCTGGATGTCGATCTGAGCGCCCGTTTCCTCCTGGATACCGCGCACGACCTTGCCACCTGTGCCGATGACGTCGCGAATCTTGTCGATGGGGATATGAATCGTCTCGATGCGCGGAGCGTAGTCAGAAAGCTCCTCGCGAGGAGCGGAAATCTCGGCAAGCATTGCTTCCAGGATGTGAGCACGGCCGCGTTTTGCCTGCTCGAGTGCACGAGCGAGGATTTCGACCGAAAGGCCGCGCGCCTTGTTGTCCATCTGCAGTGCAGTGATGCCCTTCTCGGTGCCCGTGACCTTGAAGTCCATGTCGCCGAGGAAGTCCTCGATGCCCTGAATGTCGGAAAGGATGACGACGTCATCTCCTTCCTTGATCAAGCCCATAGCTATACCCGAGACCGGTGCCTTGATCGGCACGCCCGCGTCCATGAGCGCGAGGGTAGAGCCACACGTCGACGCCATCGAAGAAGAGCCGTTCGACTCCATGACCTCAGAAACAACGCGGATGGCATAGGGGAACTCGTCCTCGCTTGGCAGCACCGGCAGAAGCGCGCGTTCTGCAAGCGCACCATGGCCGACCTCGCGGCGCTTCGGAGCGCCCATGCGGCCTACCTCGCCTGTGCAATACGGAGGGAAGTTGTACTGATGCATATAGCGCTTGCCCTCGACGGGCTCGATGGTGTCAAGACGCTGCCATTCGTTGAGCATACCGAGCGTCGCGATTGAGAGCACTTGGGTCTGTCCGCGCTGGAACAGGCCGGAACCATGCACGCGCGGGAGATAGCCCGGAACGATGTGAAGCGGTCGAATCTCGTCCGGCGTCCTGCCGTCGGCACGCTCGCCTGTTTCTATGACCATGGCGCGCATCGCATGCTTTTCGAGCAGCTTGAGCTCGGCGGCGATGTCGGCTGCCCAGGCAGCCTGCTCTTCTTCTGAGAACCGCTCGGCCTTGATGCGTTCCTTGAGCTCCTCGACCTTGCCCATGCGTGCGAGCTTGTCGGCATCCTTGAGCGCTGCAGACATCTCGTTGGCAAACGGGGTGACCCGCTCGGCAATGGAAGGATCAGGGACGTGAACGGGCCATTCGCGCTTCTGGATATCACAACGGTCGAGGAAGCGCTGCTGCGCTTCGCAGAACTTCGCGATTGCGGTCTGACCGAACGACATCGCGGCAAGCATATCCTCTTCGGAAATCTCATGTGCGCCCGCTTCGATCATCGAAATGTAGTCGGTCGTGCCGGCGATGATGAGATCCAGGTCGGAATTGGCCTGCTCCTCGTATGTGGGATTGCAGATGAAATCGCCTGTATCGATATCACGCCCTACGCGCACGCATGCGCATGGGCCATCGAACGGCGCATCACCTATCATGAGCGCAGCAGAAGCGCCCATGACACAGATGTTGTCAACGGGGTTGATCTGATCGGCGACAAGCGTCGTCGCTACCACGTGAACCTCGCGTTTGAAGCCGTCGGCAAAGCCAGGACGAATGGGGCGATCGATCATGCGCGCCGTAAGAGTGCCCTTCTCGGAAGGGCGAGCTTCGCGTTTTAGATATCCGCCCGGGATGCGCCCGACGGCGTACATCTTCTCGATATAGTCGACGGTCAACGGGAAGAAATCGTAATCCTTCTCCTGGCTCGAGATGACGGCGGTCACCAGGACTGTCGAGTCCCCCTGACCTACGAGCACGGCGCCCGTGGTCTGCTTTGCTAGCTCACCGGTTTCCAGACGGTATTCCTTGCCGTACAGCTCGAATGTTTCGACGATCTTTTCCATGTGTAACGTATTCTCTCTTTCCTCTTTAACCTCTTTGCGCCCTATGGCGCACATTTTAGTTCGCCCTGCGCCACAAGCGCCTGGCTATAAAGAAGAACCCGCTTGTCGCGGGTTCCATCTTCATTTAGATGTTGTCGCGGATACCGAGCCTCTTGATCAGAGTACGGTACTGCTCGATGTCGCGAGCCTTGATGTACTTCAAAAGGCCGCGGCGCTTACCGATGAGCTTCATCAGGCCACGACGGGTGTGGTTGTCCTTCTTGTGGACCTTCAGATGCTCGGTGAGGTTGCGGATGCGCTCGGAAAGGATTGCGACCTGGACTTCGACGTTTCCCGTGTCCTGCTCGTCCTTGCCGAATTCCTTGACAAGCTCTGCCGTGCGCTCCTTGGTAATGCTCAGTTTGTCTGCCATTATGGCCACCTTTCGTTCGTCCCATTACGGGGTGTTCTCGCATCGGTCCGAGCACGCATGCGGTGGTGGCATGTCAGCTAGGATCGAAGCTGCCGCATTTTTGCAGCCCGTCTATTTTATGCAGGCAGACTCGTGCGTTCAAGCAGCTTTTCGTTTCACCACATTTACCGCATATGCTGGGATTATCGCGATAGCCCGCAGGGATAGGTGATGAAGCCGGAATAGCCTACGTACCCATCAGAACAGACCAGATGCGAAGAGGTAGTTCATCGATTTCATCGAACGACCAACATGAAACTCTATCCAGGATTTCATGAGGGAAAGCACGCCGAAGGCCGAAGTCACGTCCATCTCAAGCGATGGAATATCGGCAAACCGAGTGAAGAGCAGCGCATGTGCCCAAGCGAGCGTCTGCGCTTCTACAAAGAAGCATTCGCTCTCACGTGAGCAGGAAGCGCACGTCGCTCCCCCCTCGGAAACGCTGAACGGCACGCGAGCGCCCGCGACGTCGAGATCGATTGGCGTCCCACAGGCTTGGCACTCAAGCAAAGAAGGCCTGAAACCAACCGACGAAACTATCTTCACGAGAGCGGCGGCCGTGATTTGAGCATACTGGTCGCTACCCTGCTCGGCAAGGGCGCCAAGAGCGACGCGTGTCAAATCGAACAGGCGCGGTTGCGAAAGCCCTTCCTGGCATACTGCCGCGAGAAGCTCGGCGATCGCTGAAGCACAGGCAGCCTGCTCGAGGCCATACGCATTGTGCGCACCATCGGCGGCGAGGCGCACATCCGTAACGACGTCAAGGTTGCGACCCTTGGCAAGCATGACGTCAACCACATTGAAAAGCTCGAGTCGTGCCGCCATCGCGCTGCCTGGCTTGCGCGCGCCCTTGGCGACACCGCGCACGAGCTCGCCTGAGCTCGCAAGCATCGTTACAATGAGATCGCGCTCTCCGAGCTTGGTCTTTCGAAGAACGAGTGCCTGGATCTTGTAGGTCTTGTCGATGGCCATATGCTTAGACAGTTCCCAGGACTTCGCCATCATCCGAGAACAGCAAGGTTCCGGTTATGGTTTCGGTAGGCGAGATCTTGATTGGGTGGCCAATAAGATCGAGCACCTCGTGAGCTCTCACCGTAAACGACACCGAGTTATCGCCACCGTATACCACCGAATCGAGCGAATCGATCACGAAGGTCGCGCCTTCTAGATTGACGGTGTTGCCCTCGGCTAGATATGACGACGCGTTTTCCACGAGCATGTCGCTCCAAGACTGAGATACTTGGATCAAGATGTAGTCACCCTTATGGACCGTCGACCCCACACTCGGCTCGGTCCCAATGACGGTTCCAGGTTCATAGCTATCAGTGCTAATGTAGGTCACGTCGCAAGTAAACCCGGCGTCTTGAATCGTCGAAATGGCATCGTCGACACCCATTCCAGACACATCGGGAACCGTAAAGGGCTGTGCAAGCGTAAGCGTTATCGCGGTCGATGACTTTGCCGAGGCGCCAGCCTCGGGTTTAGTTCCTATGACGGTCCCCTCGGGCTTGTCTGAGCTTTCCTTCTTAACTTCTACATTCTCTAAGCCCTCGTCGGAAAGCGCTTTACGGGCATCGGCCTCTGACTTTCCCAAGACATCGGGAACAGTGCGCCCAATCGATATATGCACAATCACTTCGGATTCCTCTTCGACGCGCGTGCCGGCAGGCGGATCCATGATAATGACGATGCCCTCGGTATCGTCGGATTTAACCTGTTGCGATCGCGTGAGAAAACCGTAGTCGGCTAGAACGCTTTTCGCGTCGGCTTCGGTCATGCCCACGACGTTGGGAATGGGCCGACCTCCCCAAACGCCCATTTGATACGTAGTGAACGCAGCAATGACCACCAATGCGGCAACTGCCGCAGCGATTGCGAGACCCGTCTTCGTAGTTTTAGCGTTTTCTCCCGTTAACGCCGCAATGAAAACCTTGCCTCTATGCGAAGCCGTCCCTTCGACGCTGCCTATTTCGACCGTCTCGCCATCATGGACCTCAAGAACTGGTTGCTTGTAATCACCGACGACGCATTCTGCAAATTCGTCAGATGGTCGGTCAAACCCTGCAAGATCGATTCTTGGAGCTTCCAGTTCGATGCCAACCCTGTCGCAAGCGCTCTCCTGGTCATTTTCCCGCATTCCGGGAGCGTCTGCCTGGCGCGCATCATCGTTCATTTCATCGGGCTCCGTAGCCACCTCGACACCGATGCTGCCCTGTCGGACCACCAAGGTCTCGCTGTCATCGCCTTGCGATTGGCCATCTACGCCCTGCCCTGCCGCTTCGTGCGAATCATCTTGGGAGGCGCTCTTTTCGGTCGCTTGAGTTTCTGCCTTTTTTAGCGGAAAACCGCACTGGTCGCAGAACTTTGCCTCATCACGATTGCTCGATTCGCAATTCGGGCACAACATGCAACTCCCCTTCGTTTGGATTTCGCCACATATTGTATCCGATACGATCGAATGCTCTTTTGCTGTCGCGCCTTTATCACGCGATTGTAAACTACGCGCCCTCGCCGTAACCGAAGCGTCTTATTTGCGAAGCATCACGGCGCCAGTTCTTTTTAAGCTTAACTGAAAGATCCAAGAATACCCGGGCACCGAGCATATGCTCCAAATCTTCGCGCGCTTCGGTGCCGATGCGCTTGATGGCCGCGCCGTGCTTGCCGATTATCATGCCCTTCTGACTCTCATGCTCTACATATATAATGGCGCGGATGCTGTACAGGTCCTTCTTTTTGGAGTACTTGAGCTCCTCGGTCTGAACGCCGATTGCATGCGGTATTTCATCGCGAAAGCTTCGCAGAATCTTCTCGCGTATGAACTCGGCGACGATGACCTCGAGAGGCTGGTCGGTCTCCATATCGGCAGGAAACCATTGCGGACCTTCGGGCATAAGCGCCACGACGGCATCGACAAATGAATCGACGCCTACGCCTTCCGTAGCAGAGCACTCCACGATTCCATCCCAATCGCAAAGCTCCTGGGCTCGTTCGCGTTGCTCCAAAAGGGCCTGTTCATCGACAAGATCGGTCTTGGAAAGCACGAGCACCTTGGGCGTTTTGAGGCGGCGCAACTGGTTTGCCACCCACTCATCTCCCGTACCGACCGTCTGGGAGCTGTCGACGAGCATCGCGACAACGTCGACATCTTCGAGCGCCTTGAGCGCCGAAGTGTTGAGCTCCTCGCCGAGCGCATCATG
>CADBQL010000258.1 GCA_902796815.1 uncultured Coriobacteriaceae bacterium
GGAGAGGGGGTCTGGTCGCCCGCCCCGAGGGACAGCTAGCGTTAAAGCCTACCGTTCCCGCGCAAAAAAACGGGGGACGCGAAGCATCACGCTCCGCGCCCCCTCAACAGACAGGCAATCGTCACAAACGTTAGCAGTTACAGGTTGAACATCTTCAGGAGCTCTTCGAGCTCGTCGGGCGACAAGTTGTAGCCGTTTCCGCCACCGGAGCCCTGTTCGCCCTCTCCAGAGTCTTGCCCATCAGCACTATCAGTTTTAGTCTGTGCCAGGATTTCATCGGAGGACAACGTCACGGGGATTTCCATCTCCTCGCCATTGCGGTTGACGGTCAGAGTGATTTCGTCGCCAACCGAATGCGCGCGAACCTCAAGCGTCACATCGGTCGTAGTCTTGACGGTCTTGCCATTCACCTTCGTAATGATGTCACCAACCGCAAGATCGCTTTGTGCAGCGCCGGTATCGGGCGTGATTGCCGAGACATAGGCGCCCGTGTCGGACGAGAGGTTGTACTGTTGGGCAATTTGGCTGTTGACCTGCGAGAGCGATACCCCGATCATAGCGTGCGTCGGCTCTTCTCCTGCAATTACCTTATTTGCGATGTTCACCGCATAGTTGATCGGAATGGCAAATCCAACACCCGCGTAATCGCCCGAGTACGACGAGATCATGGCATTGATGCCGATTAGCTTCCCGTTAGCGTCAACGAGTGCGCCGCCGGAATTGCCCGGGTTAATGACGGCATCGGTCTGGATCATGTTGGGATAATACGTGTACTCCGGCGTTCCCTGGTTTCCGTAGATGTAACTATAGATGTCATTGGTATTGCTTGCCGAGCTCATGATCGTAGAGCGATTCGTCGCCGACACGACGCCGGTAGCCACGGACGATTCCAAACCGAGCGGCGCGCCAACCGTCATGACCCATTCGCCGATCTTCAAGTTGTCGGAATCACCGATATCAGCTGTCACGAGGCCTTTAGTGTCCTCGACCTTGATAACGGCGATATCGGAACTACTGTCGCCGCCGATATAGCTTGCATCGCGCTCGACGCCGTTGACCGAAACCGTCAGCTTGGCGTTGTCTTCGACCACATGGTAGTTCGTGACAATATAGCCCTCGTCCGAAATAACCACGCCAGAGCCCATGCCCGCTTGAACAAGCGAGCCACTGCTCTGACCATCCGGGCCAATGCCATTTCCGTAACCGAATCCAAACCCATACGAAGAGGGCTGCTCTTGGTAATTGTAGATGGCCACAACTGAAGGCAACGCCTTTGCCGCTACGGCCTCAGCGAGCGTTTGTCCTTCACCAACCGCGTCGATAACGGATTGATCAGTCGTACCGATGTGCACAGACGTCGGAGCAGAAGAAGGTTCTGCCTGCTTGGAATTGGCATTCAGCAATGCATTGCCGCCGAATGCGAGGCCGCATGCCAGCGCTGCGCCCAAAAAACCGCACAAGAATGTTTTGAAACCGCCGCCCGATTTCTTTGCCGAAGAGGAGTACTTGGGATTTGACGCGCTTGCAACATACGACGTGCGCGAATCGGCATGCGACGCCTGGCGCGAATAGACGGTTCCTGCAGAAGCCCGCTCTTGATCGGCGATGCGCGTCGCGCCAGCAGCACCTGCAAAACTCGTTGCGCCTGTGGCATTTGCCGCGGGAGCGGTGTAGGCCACCGCCTCGCCTCTGTCGTATGGGCTTGCCTGACCTGCCCCGAAGCTGGGTTCAGAAGCAGCTGGAGAAGAATCGAACGCATAGCCCGACTCCAAACCCGCAACGGCGCTCGATTGGCGTGAATGGCTGTCAGTAATAAGCGTACCACTCAACTGACTTACACGGTCTTCTTCCTCAACCGCAGGCTGAGCTTGCGGCATATCAATAGCGCCGCTTTGAGAAAGCGAAGAGGCCGGCGAAAACGAAGAGCGCTCGAATCCCACCGCAGGGTCAGGCAATACTTCGGGCACCTTCGCAACAGCCGGCATACTCGCCGTATCGCCCTTGCGAGCCTGAGCGAAGCTTTCCGTTAGATCGCTTGACGCAATGGGGCTATACGCATCTCTGCGAGCGATATCGCCTTCGCTATCCAGCCCACTCGTATCTACTTGAAACATAGATTCTTGACGTTCGAAAACCGGCGTCGGCGTCTCAAGATCCTGCGGATCTTGGCCCAACGGTTCCGCCGAAGGACGAACGGGCGGCTCGGGATAGCCTGGTCCACCAGACGCGAAATTGTATCGAGAATCGGCCATAATGCAACTCCTTCACTTTGTCTGCCAGTGAGCGCGGATTGAATTGACTAAACCTTAGCACGCTTTAGGCCTGCCGCGAAAAGCGTATGCGATTCCGTCACCAGCACGACACAGTTCGTAACCTGCTTTTAAGCTTCTTTTCAGGTTCCGATAAGAAACCAAGCGAGCCGCGCCCCTCGGACACGGCTCGTCGCGAAATCCAGAACCACGGCCACTCGGCGAAACGCGCTATTCCTCGCTGTAGAGGAACGCCCGCGTGCGATCGTGCTTCGGGTTGTCGATAACCTGAACGGCGTCCCCCTCTTCAACGATGACACCGCCGTCCATGAAGATCACGTGGTCGGCCACGTCACGCGCAAATTTCATCTCGTGCGTAACGATGACCATCGTCATATGCTCTTCGGCCAAGCTGCGAATAACGCGCAAGACACCCTTGGTGAGCTCGGGATCGAGGGCCGATGTCGGCTCGTCGAAGAACAGCACGTCAGGATCGAGCATAAGGGCACGCGCGATGGCTACGCGCTGCTGCTGGCCGCCGGAAAGCTCACAAGGAACCATGTTCTCCTTTCCTTTAAGCCCCATGCGCTCAACAAGCGCATGCGCCTTGGCCTCCGCTTCGGAACGAGACACCTTTTGAACGGTTATCGGGGCGTCGATGAGGTTTTTCATGACCGTGTAGTGGGGGAACAGGTTGAAATTCTGGAATACGAGCCCA
>CADBQL010000259.1 GCA_902796815.1 uncultured Coriobacteriaceae bacterium
CTTCGCGCCTTTTGAGCGGGCGAGCTTCGCGAGTTCTTCGTAATCCATGCGGATGGGGTACGGCGAGATGGCGAGCTCGATGGCGCATTCCGCGAGCGCGTCCCAAAACTCGTCGTCCATACGCCGCAGCAAAAGCCCGTTCGTGCACAAGCTCACATGCTCGTCCGGAAGGAAAGAGCGGGTGGTGCGCATCACGTCGACGATGCGCGGGTGCAGCAACGGCTCGCCTCCCATGAGCACGATCGCACCGAAATACCCGGCGACGCCCTCGATGCCGGCGAGCCGCTCCAGGTCGCGCTCGTATTCCTCGAGGTCGAGGAAGCGCTCCTCGGCCAGCGGCGCAAAATGCAAGCAGCCCGCGCAGCGCAGGTTACAGTGATCGCACACCTGCACGTCGAGCTTGGGCTTCATGGCCATTCGCGTCAGGCGTTCGGCGAAGCTCTCGACGTACGGTGTTATGTCGGGGACCATGTTCGCTATCCGATGGGTTTAGCAATAGTCTTCCGGGCAGGGATCGTCATAATTATTGCATTTCTCCCACATGCCGCCGGATACGCCTGTGAGTTCCTCCTCGGAAAGCTCGTAGCCTTCCTCCTTCGCCAGCGCCAACATTTCCTCGGGCGTCTTGCAGGCGAGCGCCTTTTCCTTTTGCTCGGGGGTCAGATCCTCAAAGTTCACGGCGAGCCTCCTGGGTCGGGGTTTGCGTTGCTAGACATTATACGCGTTGGCGGTCGGTTTCAGCCCCAGAGCTTCCTCTACGCCAATGAGCGCGGAGTATGAACAGGGGACGGAGGATCGTTCAGGCGGGATAAGAGGGAGCATCCCCTCTGCCCCTCGAGCGCGACTCCTTGCTATGGGCGCTCAATTACCCTGATTTCAAAACAGTTTTCGCGAGTTCGGCTCAGAAATGACAATTATTTCGTTTTAAGATACATGACCAAAAGATCAAGCTTTTCGCGAACTGGGCAAACGTGGAAATGATGCCAGGCGGCGAAATGCGCGCTCAGAATCACGAAAATGCGAACTGGGGTTTTAGCGATTCCCCGCGCAACTCTTGTCTCTATACTCGCAAAATTTGTCATTTTGAACGCAATCTTGCAAAAACCAGTGCTCTGCAGATACATGAGCGAACAAAAGCGGGACAAAAGGGGCATCCCTTTTGTCCCACCAAGTGGAGCGCCGCGAGCAACTGGTCGCGCGTGTAGCTGCAGTGCAGGTCGAACGGGCAGTCGAAGCCGACGTCGCGACTCCTCATTGCACAGGCTTCGAATGCGTCTACGCGAGGGCTTTATTCTGCTTGTGCTAAAGTGGGTTTCGTGGACTTAACGCTAGATTACATCGCGGAATCCCTCGGGGGGAATATCGTACAACGTGCGACAGGCGCCAAACGCACGTATCGTTGTGCGCTCTTCGGCGACTGCATCCTTCCCACCATCGATCCTAATGCGCTCTACGTGATATCCGGTATGCCAAGTGCTGGTTTAGTCGAAAGCGGCGCAGGGCTCATGATCGCAGGCAACCCACCAAATCCCGATGCCCTACCTCAATGCGACATTGCGGTTATCAATAACAAGCGTAGTGCTCCTGAAGCGCTCAATGACATAACGTGCTTGTTTGAAAAATGCACGTGGTGGGAACAGCAGATCAACGGATTCAACAACTCGCCCGACGGCTTGCAAAAGGCATGCGATCTCCTATCCGAAATCTTCGATGCGCCCGTGTACTTCGTGGACGACGGTTTCAAGGTGCTCGCTATCCAAGGAAGCCGCGACGCATACGAGTCCGGATATGTGTGGAAACACCTGGTCGACGACAGATATATTCCTTGGAACGTGGTCAAGGAACTGGTCTCCAAGAAGGAAATCTCCGTCATGGAGGCGGAGAACATCGCAACCTTGGTGAATGTTTCGAGCTTTAACACGCCGTTTATCAATCTTCCTATACGCAACCGCGGAAAGCATTTAGGCTACTTCTTTGTCGTCGGGCTGTCACGGCGGCTCGGTCAACACGATGTCGAGCTTGTCAACGCATTCGCGCCCATTCTTACGACTATCTTCGTAAGCAATGCCAACATCGCTTTATTGCGCGGAGAACGACACGAGAGCTTTGTGCGGGACGTCGCATTTGGCGAGGTTTACGACCGCGATGAGATCAGACGTCGCTCCCTCCTTTTGGGTATAGATTCGGACGGGGTATTTATCGCATGTCTGTTCGACATCAAAGGCAAACACGACCTCGTGCGTACTGAAATCTTAAAATACCTCGAAGGCGACTCGACCTACCTAGCCGTCGTACTTCAGGAATCCGTACTCGTTCTCGCTACGCTCGGCAAACGCAAATCATTCCAGTTTGCGTCAAAACGCCTCGAACAACTAGCACGCCGAGTGCATTGCCGAGCCGTTATAAGCGAGGTTTTCACGGGGCTCTACGACCTTCCCACATACTACCAGCAAACAAAACTTGCTTTGCCTCTTGCCGATGAGGCTCATGCAACGCAGTTCCACGACCTGTACTTTCCTGCGCTGACGGCAGCCATCGACTCCCTCCCCGGTGGGTCGAGCGTCTTCGTCAATCGGGATGCGCTCGCGATTGCGCAGTACGACCGCCAACATGGAACCGACTACACGAGCACACTGCTGCACTATGTTCTCAACGACTGCAACAGCGTGCGCGCCGCCGAAGCCCTGCACATACATCGGAGCACGCTC
>CADBQL010000260.1 GCA_902796815.1 uncultured Coriobacteriaceae bacterium
TGCCATTTGTACGCAATCCCCCAGAACCCGATCTTAAGCGACGTGAGAGGCGAGATACGGCGTTCGAAAATGAGGCGGTTCACCAGCCACGACGGCGAAGAGCCCTCAATCGAGGTCCCATCGAAATCAAAGACGGCGATCTTGACCTTGTTATGTTTCGGTATTCCCATAGCTTGCCTATTTTACCAGAATGAGCTGCAGGGCGCTCCTTCGACTCATCGGAAGGACCTTCATGGACGTCCCGCAACTCATCACGAGAAATATCCCTAAGGGAATTTTTCTCATTCGTGACAATTTGCTACACCGCAATCGCCGCACGGGCGTTCCATGAGATAATGTGCCCAAAAGAACGCGAAGCGAATAGCATGAGAAAAGGAGGTTGGGTCATGGCCGATGTTTTTGGAACGAATGAAACGCCCAACCGTAACGGATGCAGCGAAACGTATAACGACTACCTCAACCGCGCCATTGCCGCATGCGAGGGGGGCGATTTGGTCCTCGGTATGCACTTGTACCTTGCAGCATACGAAAAAGCCGTGGTCGAACCCACAATTCCCGACGGCATGGCGCTCACCGGATTGCGCGAAGCTTGGAAACTCGCGTGTGAGCTCAAAGAGCGCTCGATGGCCGAATATGTTTTCGAAAAGCTCGAACCATATCTGACGGGCGAAGAGATCGCAATATGCGCACAGAAGCTGCAAAATCTCGCGCTCGACCGTTTGGAGCAGTATGGGTTTTCGCGCGATGAGCTCGAAGACATGGCGCAGATGATCACGCAGGATTTCGCCAACGACGGATCGGTGCTCAAGGTCGAGAGCATAGCCATCCCCCACGTCGGCACATTAGGATCATCTGCAAGCACAGAAGATGGAGCTAAATCCAAAGCCTCAGACGAGAAAGCGACGGCGCCTTCCATTTCACCTGCGGCATATGCCCCCGAAGCGCCCATCGCCCCAGTGGCGAACGCCGAACCGCAGCAGCCATCGTCCAACGACCAGGACGCAGCCGATAAGCCCACGAAGGCCAAAGGCGAGCCATCGCATGTCGGCATGGCGCAAGCACCCGCCGACGATTTCAACCCTTACGACTACTACCGCGATTACTCGATCGGCAAGAGTTACCACGCAGCGACTAACGAAGGTGCGGGAGCGCACGTGTTCACACGCGACCTCGACCGAATCGAAGCGGCCAAAAAAGCCCAAGCCGAAAGCGCTGACACCCAGCAAGCCGTACCTCCTGAGCAACGAGCGCAGACCCCCGATACGCAGGTGCCCGAAGTATCGGCAACCCAGCCAGAAGCGCCCGCCGACGCGCCAGAAACGCAAAATGACCTTTCCGCCATCGCGGCGAGCATCACGGCTATCGTAGCAGAAGCCATTTCCGACGAATCGGCATCTGAACAGCATAAAACCGCCCAGGAAATACTGGTTCCACAGCATTCGGCAACTCAGCCGCAACAGGCCGAACCCCAGCAAGCGGCAGGCGTGCTCGACCCGAACGCCCTTACATACCGTAATCTTCTCGGGTACGATGAGGCCATCTCGGTCATGCGCGATTACGGTATCGGACTGCAAAACGACCGCAATTTCATCGGCTTCGTCAACATGCTCAACGAACGCCACGGACTCGACCGAGCTCCTGCACTCGACACATTTCTGTTCCGAGCTGCGACCATCGAAGACGCCACGCGATTTGCCGAAGCCACCATTGGTGAAATCGGCCTCCCTGCATTGCGCATGTCCATGGAAGAGGGCATTCAGGGCATGCCGCTGCTGTGCGTAACTACGCAGGGCAACAATCGCCCGCGCATGAACCACGCACACAACCGTTTCGAAGCTCCAGCGATTCTAGTGCTCGACGACCTGGACGACTGGACGATGCCGACGGTTCCCGAAGGAGTCGATGGCATGAACGGCTTCGTGATGGCAAATATTTCGCGCGGCGCCCGCGAGGCGGTCAACATGATTCGCTCTGCCGTGGAAGACCCCGACGTGTTCGTGATTGCGACGGCCACGCTTTCGGGAGAACCCGATCCTTTCTTCTACGACATTCTCGAACCGCTCACGGTGCTCGACATCGGTCTTCCCAACGAAAAGGAACGCGCCGATATCTGGACCGAAATCGCGCGCGACCATCCATCTATGCGCACGGTAAACCGTGCCAACCTCGTCAAGTACTCAGAGGGCCTCTCGCGTTACGATATCTATATCGCGGCACGCGAAGCCATCGAAGAGGCGTATAAGATCGGCCTTATCCAGCGTGGATACGTGCCCGTCACACCGCACAATATCTTTGAGAAGATCGCTGCGTACCAACCGCTCGATTCCGAGTTCTATACCGCTTTAGAAGAAGAGGTCATTCGCAGCTTCCAAAGCGAACTCGAACACTTGGAAGACCTGATCGAGGGCGCAAGCGATTAACAAAAGCGCAGATGAAGATTGACCTTTCGAAATGCGGCCAAAAGGAAGACTCTCTTTTGGCCGCATTTTGATTTGCCGGAGGAAAGCAGCATGTCAAAGAAAGCGCCTGGCGCAAAACCAGACTGGTCCGTGACCGCCAAGGATCGCGATGCCTTCGTTGCCTTGATCTGGGAACGAAGCGCCCTGCATTACCGCGATCTGCCCTGGCGCAATATCGGCGATGCGTACGGCGTGCTCGTTTCGGAAGTCATGTTGCAGCAAACGCAGGTCGCACGCGTGATGCGCTACTGGCAGCATTGGATGGACCTCTTCCCCACCGTCGACGCACTCGCCGCGGCCGACACGTCGCTCGTGCTCGAAACCTGGCAAGGCCTCGGTTACAACCGCCGCGCGCTCGCACTGAAGCGCGCGTGCGAAACTTGTTCGGCGCAATTCGGCGGCACGCTGCCGCGCACCGTTGACGAGCTCGCATCGTTGCCGGGAATCGGGCCGGCAACGGCGGCGGGCATCGTGGCGTTCGCGTACAACCAACCATCGGTCTACATCGAGACGAATGTGCGTAGCGTGTTTTTGCACGAGCTGTTCCCAGAGCGAGAAAAGGTTTCGGACAAGGAGCTTTTTCCTTATGTGAAAGACACATGCCCGCCTGCACATGCCGACGTTGCGCCCGAGCACAGCCCGCGCGCGTGGTACTACGCGCTCCTCGATTACGGCGCGCATCTGAAAACGCAGGTCGCAAACCCTTCGCGCCGTTCGGCACACCACGCCCGTCAAAGCAAGTTCGAAGGATCTCGGCGCGAA
>CADBQL010000261.1 GCA_902796815.1 uncultured Coriobacteriaceae bacterium
AAAGGCGACGAGCTGATCCTACGCATCAAAGACGACTGCGTCCAGTTCGATCCCGTCGAACGGAACAAGATCATGGATCCCGGTGACAAGGCCAGCAACATCGGAATCCGCCTCGTGTACGACATAGCCTCCGAGATCAACTATCAGCACATTCTGGGCCTCAACGTCCTGACTGTCCGCATATAACTGTTTCGACCGCGACGACTTGGCCGCCCTCAATCTTGAAGCTTCCAGCAAAAACGCCTCCTCTCGCTTCCGATCGTTCAGCAATAACATGGCAGAAAGAGTTCGTAAGCTATCGACCTAGCCAAAACGATGCACCGAAGCTAACAAGATATTCTTTGGTCATTTATACGTCTTAAGGGTAGATATTCTACATATAGGGTGTAATTGTGCTTGAGGCGCATTTCTGATTGACATTCGCAATCTATACTGTATTATTCTGCATCGCCGTCCGCTTACTCTGCCGTTTGAGCTCGACGCGACAATTTCAGATTTCTGCATTTGTTGATCTCTGCAGGAGTATTTTGCGAGCATTTTTCAGGCACGTTGAATAAGAATGAGCGGCTATAGTTCTATGGAAATTGAATCCACAGATAACCTGGTTCACGCATTGCTTGACATAAAAAGGCATGTGGTTGGCGTCTCTTTCCTCCACAGCGCAAATGCGTTCGAGTCTTGTTCGGCCAAACCCATCAAGTACAAGATGCCGTATTGCGTGATGGTCAGATCGGCCTGCAACGGCCACGACATCAAGGCATCGGCAGACAATTTCGGCTGCATGGGCGCCGCTCGCGCCCTCGGCTTCATAGAGCCTGGTGAGAATTACCTGAGCGGTAAGCATGGCTTCGGCATGGGGATGTTTTGCAATCTCGAAACGGCAGCACGCGCAAGCTCTTCGACCGTACTCATCGACGCACCTTCATATGGCGTACGCCTTGCGCCGCTTGCCCGTTACGACGAGGCGAGCTTGGTCCCTGACGTCGTCATTGTGGTTGCATCGCCGTTCGTAGCCATGCGCTTAGTCGAGGGATACAACTACGCATATGGCGTTAACGGAGGCTTCTCGATTAACGGCAACCAGGCACTGTGCGCTGAGCTGACCGCATTCCCCCTCCAGACTGGCAATATGAACCTGTCGCTACTCTGTTCTGGCACTCGAAATAACGCCAAATGGACCGAAGACGAAATAGGCATAGCATTTCCCGGATCGAAGTTCAGAGCAGTCGTTGAAGGCGTCTTGGCAACGGTTAATCCGCTTGAGCGCGATAACAAAAAAGCCGAGATACAAGGCAATCTTGAACAACTGGGAATTAGCCACAACATCGAATACGGCAAGAATTACGATACCGGCCTTTATACATTCGGAAAAGTGAAGAAATAAGGAGTTGTCAAGCTCCAGCTGATTCGCGCAATCCAGAATCGGCAAATGTCGCTTGAGGCTAGACAATCATGATAGAAATACGTGAACTAACAAAAAAATTCGGTAATGATACGGTGCTCGACGGTATTGATTTAACCATCGAGACTGGCGAGATGTTCGGAATCATAGGCAGAAGCGGCGCGGGAAAGTCAACTCTTTTGCGCTGCATCAATGGCTTGGAAACCTATGATGGCGGATCGGTCATCGTTGACGGCGTTGACGTCAAGTCTCTCTCATATCGTGAGATGCTCAAATTCCGCAAGAATGTCGGCATGATTTTCCAGCAATTCTCGCTTTTGGAACGCTTGTCGATTATCGACAACGTAGCGCTTCAAATGAAGTTCTGGAGAGTCCCAAAGAACAAAGCGCGGCAACGGGCCTACGATTTGCTCGAGATGGTGGGATTGACCGAAAAGGCGCAGGCTTTTCCCAACGAACTATCTGGAGGACAGAAGCAGCGCGTGGCAATTGCCCGCGCGCTTACGATGGATCCTCAGATTCTGCTATGCGACGAAGCCACATCAGCGCTCGATCCGAGCACCTCAAAATCCATCATCGCACTTTTGAACAGCATCAACCGAGAGATGAAGATTACCGTCGTCATCGTCACGCACGAGATGTCCGTCATTAAGAGCAGCTGCGATCGGATGAGCATCATCGAAAACGGAAAACTTGCCAGGACGGGCCCTGTGGAAGAAGTGTTCGTGGAACAGTCGCCTCCGCTTTTGCGCTTGCTGGGCGAGTCGGATATCGACTTCCCAAAAACTGGTTGCAATTACAAGATTATCCTAACGGCAGAGCATGCTGGAACGCCCTTGATAACCGATATGGGCAAAGAGCTGGGCATAAATATCCTCGTGCTTGGCGGAGATTCCGAGCGATTCAAATACCACACGCTGGGAACTATCTATTTGAACGTAGCCGAACAGGACAAGCTGCGCGTCGAAGAATATCTCAATGCTCACGATATCGTATGGAGAATTGCGGAGGAAGATGGGAGGATGATGGAATGACCAGCGCATTTGGTGGAAATTTTTGGCAGTACTGGTCTGTGATTATCGAACCTGCGATATGGTCGACGCTCCGCATGCTCTTGGCGACTATGTTTTTTGGGTTCGTTCTCGGGTTTCTCATGTCGGTCGCGCTC
>CADBQL010000262.1 GCA_902796815.1 uncultured Coriobacteriaceae bacterium
ATGTCGCGGGCGGGATTGAAGCCAGCATCTGTCATCGGTCCGACCGTGCAGATGCCCATCGTAATGGTGAAGCCGATGAACAGCGGAAAGATCACGTCACCCGGCTTGCCCACATTAGCATCCTCGGTCATCGAGAAGATGGTGATAAGCAAGATGCAAAGCTCAACACCCTCGCCCAAGGCACCTTGCAAAACACCAACGGTCAAACCGGGATTGTTCGGATACGGCTCAGCCCAGACGGTAATGGCTGAAGCCCAGGTTGCACCCTTTGCCGAAACCTCGCCTGCCGGCAGTGCGGCCAGCATGTCAAGCGTGGGAGCAAAGTAAATCCAGAGAAGGAAGCCAGCCAAGAACGCGCCCAGGCATTGACCGATCAGATATACGGGCAGCTCTTTCCATGGCAAGCGCTTCGCAATGCACATTGCGATGGAAACAGCTGGGTTGAAATGCGCACAAGATAAATTACGAGTTGCGTAAATGGCAATGGCGATAGTAATACCCCAAACCATACCTACCTGGAAGGGGCCTGTGTGAGCTCCCGCCATAACGGCAGTCGCTACGGCGCCGATGCCAAAGAAGCACATCAGGAACGTGCCGAGCAACTCACCGCTGAACGCACGAGCGGTACTGTTCATTGTTTCCTATTCCTTTCTTATCAAATCTGGTATTTGGACGCATCAAAGCGCAGGAATAGGAAAGCAGCTCTATAATGGAACTGCTCCCGCCGGAGCACGCTGGCGAATCCGCCCATCAAACGATTCCGACATGTTGGCCGACATGTTGCAGTCGCGGCGGATTCGCCACAACCCAATCGCAATCATTCGATGGGCGCATCACAAGCATGTGCGCTTTGATGTTATCCCAGCAACTTACTTGGTGTAAGCCGCCATTAATATTCTAGTCTTATAATGGTGCATGTCAATTATACTTTATATAGAATATTAAACGGAACCGGAGTAGCATCGAGGTTGAAACGGCCCCTTGCGCACTTGTGCATTATTCTGCCACGCCACGCTATTCTCGGCAGGAAAACCGCAAGTGCAGAACGAAATGGCGAAATACCGCATAAGTGTGAAAGAATGCCGCCGGCTCACGAGCACATTCCCACACACTTGCAAGGTATTTGACCAAGAGGCTTCGAGGACGGCGGGATAGCGCGCAAGTGCAGAGCGGGACGGCGGGATAGCGCGCAAGTGCGCGGAAGTGCTGCCAAAACAATAGCCCGCAATGTTCCAATAGCTAATACGCCGCGACGCTACCCGCCAATCTGGGACATCTTGCGTTCGGTGCCCACCTTGTCGTGATGCTCATCGGGCTTGAGATTGAGCGCTTGGAGGAAACATGCGTACACGGCCTCCTCGCCGCCATCGCGCAGGGCAGTGCGCACGTCGATTTCGCGATCCGAGAACAGGCAGGGCCTCAGTTTTCCGTCGGCAGTCAGACGCAGGCGGTTGCAACTGCTGCAGAAATGACGGGACAAGGGCGAAATGAAGCCGACTGTTCCCTTGGCACCTGGGAAGCCGAAATAGCGCGCCGGCCCCCAACCGATCGGGCTGCGATTACCGTCAAGCGGCTCGAGCGGCGAAAGCCCCTCAGCAACAGCGCGTTCGTTGATGATCTGGAGCAATTCCTCGCTTGGCACGACATCCTTTTTTCCCCAGCCGGTGCCATCGGCGCCGGTCGATTCGCCAACGGGCATGTACTCGATGAAGCGCACATGGAGGGGCTTATCGATGGAAAGCTTCGCGAACGCCAGGAAGTCCTGGTTGAGACTGCGAACCGTGACCGCGTTTATCTTCACGGGATTGAAACCCGCCTCAAGCGCCGCGTCGATGCCCGCCAAAGTCGATTCGATCTTGCCGACGCGCGTGATGAATTTGAACTGCTCGGCGTCGAGCGTGTCGAGCGAAATGTTCACGCGCGAAAGCCCCGCCTCCTTGAGCTCGCCTGCCATCTGGGGCAAAAGCACGCCGTTGGTCGTCATCGAAATGTTTTCGATTGCGGGCATGCTCTTCAGAGCACGCACCAGCTCCACGACGCCCTTGCGTACAAGCGGCTCTCCGCCCGTCAGGCGCACGCTGCGAATGCCGATGCGCGTGGCCACGCGGGCTATCTGCTCGATCTCCTCGATACGAAGAACCTCGTCATGACCCATCATGCATACGCCTTCTTCGGGCATGCAATAAATGCAACGGAAATTGCATCGGTCAGTCAGCGAGATTCTCAGATAGTCGATCACTCGACCATGTCCGTCCTTCATACCCTTCCCCATTTCCGATTTGCTCGGTTCATCCGCGCCAATTTCGTGCGAGCAGTGAGAGCTGCCCCCTCTTGCAGCGGGCGCCA
>CADBQL010000263.1 GCA_902796815.1 uncultured Coriobacteriaceae bacterium
AATCATGCAGGTGTTCATTGCGCAACACTGCGTGGCGGTCTCGGCCTTTCAGGTGGACTCAGGTTGTCCCCGGTCCAGAGATCGCTGAATAACCAAGCGCATAAACGAGGTGTACCTCATGGAAAAAGGTGATCTCAAATGGGCGGCTCAGGAGGTCCTGAAAGCCGCGCTCACAGAACGTTCTCATAAGGACGTCGAATTCTTAACTACCGACGAAGCCAGCGAAATGGCAAAGGTGTCACGCTGGACCATCTATAGGTGGCGCATGCTGAAGGACGCCGACGGAGGATATCTCATCCGTTGGAGCAAACTCGGGTCTGGCAAGAACAGCCCCGTGCGAATCGACAAGGCAAGCTTTATGGCCTTCCTTGAAAGCAAGGTACAGTATGCCAATAAGGAAGGAGGTGAATCCAAATGAAAAAGTTCGTTGTTTTCATAGAGGCGTGCGAGGTTGCGCACGTCAGCAGATGGACTATGTATCGCTGGGTTACCAGCGGCCTTGTCCACGCCGTCAGGCTCGGCAAAGACAAGTCCAGTCCGATCTTCATTGATGCGGTATCGCTGCAGACGTTCATGAGGGGGCTGAAATGAATAGCACCGTTGAAAACTATGCCGTCCGGGGACTTTCTCCCCGGACGGCTAGCCCGTCCTCTCCGTCGTGTGAGACGCCGAACATGCTGCCGTCCGACTTCTGCGCGGAACGCTACGAGTTCCCGACGCCGAACGTCGAAACGCTGAAAAACCTTCTCAGGTGGCATGGCGGCTCAGATCCGTTTGTCGAGGCTGTCGCCGAAGGATATGCTCCTCGTGAATTCCAGATCGGGATGACTGGATTTTGGAAGGTCCGGGATACTTTTTTCCTGTTAGCGGCGGCTTCTGCAGAGTGTTTCGTGAAGAAAGAGCTTCCTCGGTTATGCATTGGCAAGTTCCTCACCATGATCGTCGATACGACAGAACCGCACAACGCGTTTCTTCACGAACTGAGTGCTGCAGCGGACTCGATGGTATGGGAACAATGCGCCTGTTCAACGGGTTCTTTTTGGTGGCCGACATCTATCCCGTCATGCACTATTTCGCGGGACCTCCTGACCGCAATCCGCCTGTGTGTGCTGCATACCATTTGGAGCTCGAACCCGGAGGCACTGATTCCGGTCGATTTTTCGGCGGGACTGGCGAGCTTTTCGAACGAGGATTGCGCCCGCATCCAGAAAGTGATTGCCGATGCAATTCAGGCAAGACCGGCCCTGCTGGAATCCACGGCCAAGAGTGATGCCGCGACCAACTCCGATGTCGGGGAATCCGCTTTGACCGCCGATGTCCACCACTTGCTTGATGTCCTCCAAGACGGACCGAAGAGTGGTCGGGAGTTACAAGAATTGCTGAGCGTTGGACGGACCGTCCTTCTCAAGCGTTTCCTCGATCCGGCACGAGAATCAGGTCTGGTCATGACCACGGAACAAGGCAGCAGCCCGAAACAGAAGTATGTGCTGGCAAGCTCAGCAGTGGCGGCAGGCGGAAAACAGGCTCAGCCGGGAAGCGAAACAGGCTTGGCATATCCTGTTTCCACCGACCTCGTTCTCCCTCAAAAACAGGCTGATCTCCCGAAAAACGGTGTTTTTTCGCCCGTGGCAGTGTCCGTCTTCGCAGGCGGACACGCACCCGTGCGCCTGGCCCGGTACAACCGTTGGTTGGAGGCGGAAAGAGCCCTGATCCTGTTCGGCCGTGTAGAGCGATTCCTTCGTAGTTCGTTTGTGTCCGGCTCATGGAAGGAGCTTGGAATCGTTGACAAGCTTAACGAAAACGATCTGTTTCGCTTCGAAAAATGCCTTTTTGAGCCCGAATACTGGGGGCCCAACGGCGGTGTGGTGCTGGAGAATGAGGTCGTCGACTTTAACGGCAGGCACTGCTTATACGCAGTGGGCGAATCGAATCTTCTGTGTCTCTTTGCTCAAAACGCGGGTCTGAACCTGGCGGCCTGTTCAGAAACGGAACGCGCTGAGATGGGAAAACTCGCTACTGTCATCCCGCCCGCAGTACTCCATTTAACGAATTACTATGGGCAGCGCTTCGGTATCTCGGATGAACTCGACAAGCCGTATCATGGAGACAAAAAAGCGATGCAGCAAGACGCAGTCGATCTGTTCAACTTGTATCACCCCGGCATGGCTAAGATCGTTTTTCATGGGAAAGACCGGGCTCCGCAGCTTCAGGTGGCCCGCATCGACTATGCAGATCGAACATTGCTCCTGCCAGTTACATTCTACGCCTCGGCCAAGGACCCGAGTCTTTACTGCATGATGCCGGAGATTCCGGATCGTCCCGTCCTGTACAATGCGGACGCTATTGCTGCGCATCCGGGAGCCACGGTTATCCTCACCGATGAACCTGGAATTCCGCTCGTCAACGATAGCGACAGTGACTACATCTTCAGCTCGGTTTACGGCGGGATGGATTTCATCGACAAGCTCGACCGCGACTTGCTGGAAGGGCATCCGATCAAGTGGCTGTGCTTTGACAATGGCGATGGCCCGGTAAAGATGTACGAAAAGGCTGTGATGGCTGGGCGGTCTATCTTTCAGCAGCACGGACGCAAAATCGCGTTCCAGGTCTTCGATGGCGTGACGTGGACCCGCAACGCGTTCGGCATGGATACCGGCACCAATGAAAGCTCGCAGGACGTGTCCTTCGACGCTCTCAAGGTCGAGGCAGCCAAATACGGCGTTGATGTTTGGGAATCAATTGCGGTCGCACCTACTGAATTCCGCATCTTTTCCTGGGACGAACTGAGGAAGCTCAAGCCGAAGGATTTCGTTCTCTACCCTCTGCTGAAAGAGGGATTCTACTGCCTCATCTACGGCGGTACGGGCGTAGCAAAAACATGGCTTGCGTTGCATCTTGCTATCTCCCTCACTCAGGGGATTGCACCATTCGACAAATGGGAATTCCGAGGCAAAGGGCCGCTCAACGTGCTGTACGTCGCAGGGGAAATGAATCCGGAAGAATACGGTGCGCGAATAAATGAACTCTTGGATGAACAAGAGAAGAGCAATCCGCATTTCGGGCTTGTTCGGGAAGACATTGATCTCACGAAATCGGAGGATCAGGAACGCGTCATCAACACCATCAATAAGCATGGAAGTCAAGTCGTCGTGTTCGATAATTTGTCCACATTGGCGCTGAGCGGTCATACGGAAAGCCAGTTCGAAAAGGTGCTCGTGCTGATTCGCAAACTGAAAGCTGACGGAGTTGCCGTGATTCTCGTCCACCATGAAAACCGCGAAGGCGACTTCAAAGGCTCCGGCAAGATCGAATTGGTTGCCGATCAATCGCTTCACCTTTTCCCTGCTGGGAACGGCGATAAGATTGAGCTGCTGGTCCGGGCGGAGAAGATACGCATGACATCCAAGGCCGAGCAGACGTCGTTCCACACCGAGTTTGATCCGAATAATCCGACTGCGGTCTGGCCGACAAGGGCCCTGAACAAAGAAGAGCGATACAGACTCGATGAAGACGACCCTCTGGGTGAAGTCGAAATGAACATCGGCAAGAAGCGTAATGACCACCGTCTGGCTTGGGGGTATCAGGAAGACGATGAACGCGCCACCGCGATCATCTGCGATATGCTCAGTGGCTGCGCTGATGACGTGATTGCGGCAAACTTCGCTGTGCGCGTTATTGCAATCACCGACTTCAAGCAGCGGTTCGGGATTACCGAAGAAGCATTGAAGCAGTATATACCGAGGGCCAGAGAACTTGCCGAAGAAAATTGTGGAAAAAAAATCACCCCAGAAGATCTTGCTCCGGAAATCTGGAAGTTGCTCAAAGACAAAGGAAACAGTTCAAACAAAGACGGAACCGACCGGATATAGACGATCGGTTATTATAAAGCAGATTTTTCCCACTTGAAATGCTCGAAAAACCATGTATTGTAAAGAATGGAGGTGGTGCAAAAATGAGTATACGAAACGTTAAAGGCATTTGGTATTATTCGTTCATGGTCGAGGGCAAGCGCTATTATGGAACTTGCCGCGATCAATACGGGCAGCCAGTGAAAACCGAACGAGCTGCACTGAACTGCGAAAACGAACAGCGCGCGAACCTGGGGAGCGTCCGCGCAAACAAGTCGCTGAAGGCACTGGTGGAAAACTACCGCGACGAGCTGACCGGATCAAGAGCTATTCCGCTCCGCGAGGCATACGTCCGATCACTTGAAAAACCCCGGAAGCGCATTCCAGGAGCGGCACGGCAGGCTTTGAAGGCCGCTCACTGGCAGAATTTCCTGGCGTATATGGAGGACGTCTACCCTGAGGTTACCCACCTCGCGGCGGTCTCCCGGCACCATGCGGAAAACTTCGTGGCGAACCTCAGCCTCTACGGGAAATATACGCCCCGCAAGCCTGGGAAACGTCGAGAG
>CADBQL010000264.1 GCA_902796815.1 uncultured Coriobacteriaceae bacterium
CGGAAACTCAAGGCCTTTGGCGGCGTGAATCGTCATAAGCTTGACCTTATTTGCCGACAAACCTGTATCGAGATTGGTCATATGCGATACATGCGCGAGGAAATTGTCAGGCGTGGCTTCTTCGCCGCATGTCGTCTCGAATTCGTGCACCGCCTGACGAAGCTCGGCAAGGTTGTCAAGGCGCTCCTGGCTCCCTTCGGTACGAAGCGCCTGTTCATAGCCGCTTTTATCCAACAAATCCGCCAGCAGCTCCGACAAGGGCCGCGATTCGGCCGCAACAGAATAACGCTCGATCAAATCCACGAACTGATGCGCCTTCGTACCCTTCATGATGGCGTTATCGAGATTGTCAACGAGCGCTTGGAAGAGCGACACGCCGTTGCCCTCGGCATACGTGCGCAGAAACTTCATGCGACGCACGCCGAGATTCCGCTTGGGTACGTTGACGATACGCTCAAACGATAAATCATCGCGGAAGATTACCATGCGCACATACGACAGTGCATCCTTGACCTCTTTGCGGTCAAAAAACTGCACACCACTGTATATAGTATAGGGGATCTGCGCTTTGACCAGCGCCTCTTCAACTGATCGCGAAGCGTAGTGCGCTCGATACAGCACGCACGCATCGCGCAGCTCCATCCCCTGCGCCTGCAAACGCTCGATTTGCTCGGCAATCCATTGCGCTTCCGCCGCCGAGCTCTTCGCGTGGAAACAGCGCACCTTGCTGCCTGGCGGATTCACCGCTTTAAGGCTCTTCGGTATACGCTGCCTATTTGCGCTGATCAGAGAATTGGCAACCATCGTGATCTGCGGCGTGGATCGGTAGTTGTCGTTCATCATAATCGTGCGCACGTCACGGAAGCGCTTGTCAAAATCGAGCAAGTATTTGACGTTCGCTCCACGCCAGGTGTAAATGGTCTGGTCAGGATCGCCGACGACGAACAAATTGCCATGATGGGCGGCAAGCACTTCCATCAGTTCGTGTTGGAGACCGTCGATATCCTGGAACTCGTCGATCATAATGTATTCGAGACGCTGCTGCCATTTAAGCCGCACGTCTTCGCGACGCCTGAAGATTTCTAATGTCAGAATAATCAGATCGTTGTAATCGAGCCCGAAGCATTTCTTCTGCTGGTAGAGGTATCCGTAAAACAAGATGTCATCGACCGACTCGGCCAGGTCGTACTTGAGTTTGAGCGCGTCGAGCGACAAATCGATGAGATCGAGATAATAATCCTTGTGCGTAAACGTCTTTCGGATCTCGAACATATCGCGCGCCTGGCCGAACGTGCAATCGCGTAGCGTCAGCCCTCGCTCCTCGTAGACAATCTGCAGCATCGCATCGATATCCGAATTGTCGAGCACCAAAAAACTCTTGGGAAACGAAACTGCGGAAGCATCTTCCTGCAGCACCGACACGCAAAAGCCGTGAAACGTGTTCACATACCCCGTATCGGCATCGCCAGTAAGCTTGCGAATGCGCTGTCGCATCTCGTTGGCCGCTTTGTTCGTGAACGTGACGCACAGCAGATTGCCAGGCATGATACCCAGGTCGTTGACAAGAAATGCAAACCGGCGAGCCAAAGCACGCGTCTTACCCGAGCCAGCACCGGCAATGACGCGCACGTAGCCCTCCGTCGCAGTGACGGCCTCGCGCTGCGCCTCGTTCAAACCTTCTAATGCTGAAAACTCTTCCATGAGTACATATGTTCGCTCATTACAAGAAGGCTGTCAACAAGAAAATCTCGTTAATGACTTTCGTCCCCGATCGCGGTTAACTGTATCAGCGAGATACCAAAGCAAAACCCCAGTTGAGGGCGTGACATCGGCGATTCCGCAGACACAAACTTAATTATTCTAAAGCTACGAGGACAAGCCGATGCGCGTTTTCACCTGGGGTTTTGCGGGACGTGCGGACCCCCTGTAACCAGTAAGGGCCTCGCGTCAGCAGTTTCCTTAGTCGACGATTTTGATGGAGGTGATCTTGGCTTGCTTAGCCTCGTCGTCAATCATTCCCATGCCTGGTTCAGTCACATTAGGCAGATAATCTTCCACGATTTTGTCTACGATTTTCATACCCGCCTCGTCAATCGTGCCAAAGGCGGCATACTGGCCGTTGAGGCTCATGCTCACGGTCTGGTTTGAGTCGAGCGTCACGAAAAATGTCGAGGTCGCACTATTGGGGTCGGACGAGCGCGCCATGGCCACCGTTCCCTTTTGGAAATGATCCGCCAACTCGTTGTCGTAACCGTTTTGCGAGAACTCACCCACAACAGGATCAAGAGCCGCATCGTTTCCCGATGAAGTATTGCCCTTCGTGCCACCTTGCATGCAGAAGCCGTCAGCAAACCGATAGAACGTAAGCCCATCGTAATAGCCGTCCTCGGCAAGCGCGCAGAAGTTGGCCACGCTCGCAGGCGCCGCATCGGCGTCAAGCTCCATCGTTATCGGGTCGTAGCCCTCGACGGTTAGCGTCGCGTGATGGGTGCCGCTCGCATACGGACCATCCGCTTGAGCTTTTTTACTTGTAGCAGTTTCACCAGAATCTGCAGCAGATGACGCTGAGCTCGCATCACTTGACGAAGACGAGGCTCCCTGTCCACAGCCTGTCAAAACCATAGCCATGCACATAACCGCAACACACAGCAAGGCAAGCAACCGTTTGTGAATAGCAATACCGTTCATAGTTCTCCAATCAACAGGATGAGTCGCACCCCTGGGGCAAAACTCATTGACCACCGTACGAATGAGTCACGCCCCAGGGGCGCGACTCATTCCATAGCGAGCCGCACCCGAGGAACGGCTCAATCCAAGAGCAAGCATCCTCCTCAAAACCCCAAATGCGATCAGGCCAAATCAGCCAACGTAACGCGACGCGAAACCAAGGAGCCTAATGGTTCCAAGTATGCGCGCTCTTCCGAACCAAGCACGCCTTCGGCCAACTCAAAAAGGGTGCCGACCCACGACGAAACAGGACGTCCGTACACCTGAGCATCATAACCTGTCTCCATGAGCGCATCTTTTGCCTGACGAACATCGTTTTCACTAACATCCGACAACATCGAATCGAGCTCGTCGAGCGTAGAAGGATTATAGAACAATGCCTGCACAAGCGCCGTATATCCCAAGCAGTATTCGATGGGCATGGCGTCGGCCGGACGGATCTCGACGAAGTTCTTTAAACGCGCATCAGGCCAAACCATCGACAAAGCGTGCTCGATTTCAGCGACGCTCATTTCACGCTCTGCATAAATCTCTTCGAAGGTCTGATTGCCCACATAGCGCCAACCGCTCGGCTCGTTCGCATCCGGTACGAGAATCGCCTCGCGCGATAAGATATAGTCGGCATAATCAACAAACGAAAAGCCGCGCTCGAGCGAGCCGGGCACCGTCCCTACCCTATCCTGGTTCATGCGAGCCCAAACCATCGTGCGCACCAGCCGGCACGGCCGTTTTTCCCGCTCGAACACCGGTGAGTTATCGCTTATCAAACTCAAGATGGGCGCAAGCTTCTGCGCGACGCGCAGCTTCTTGATCGCGTCGGCCTCATCGTGGAAATCCACCGAAATCTGAAGCGAGCACGTGCCGCGCATCATGCAGATGCCCTCGTAAGCCTGAGCACCCAAGAACTTGGTCATGCATTCGTAGCGATACTTCGGAATAAGCTCCAAATCGCGCGCGCATGCAGACGGATTGTAGCCGAGTAAGGGCGTAACCACACTAAACTCGTCCATAATCGGATCAAGCTGGGAGCGAAACGCCGCATAGGCGGCTTCGATTTCGCCCACACGTGCGAACGGCCCTGCCGAAATCTCGAGCTGACCAGCAGGCTCAATCGTAATTGTTTGCCCATCGCGCACAAGCCCAATTACGTCATCGCCATCAAGAAGTTCGCGATCATACGCTGGCGCGAGCCGCTTGAGGATATCGTGCACACCCCGAGGCTCGGAATACGAGACCGGCTCGTTCGTTCTAGCGTGAAGCAACACGTGCTCCAGTTCGAACCCGAGTTTTTGAGAACAAGTATCGCCTCTTTCGAAAAACGCGACCATCTTGGCGCGATTGCGCTCATGAAATGACGAGCTTTCATGCGTCATGCTGTCCTCAATTCTCAGCAATTGATGCCATCGGTTTCACAAAACCAGAATACCAGCTAGTGTCCACTATCGCACAGAAGCGCATTCGTACGCTATGGATTCCTTACCGTAAAACCACCATTTCAACTATCGAGAAACGACTCATTTTCCCTTGTAGGCATTCAATTTGAATGAGACAATAGGCGATAAAAAAACAGCGTGGACGAGGAGGGGTACCGCAATGGATTCGAATGAATTGCTCTCATATCTTACGCAAGAAATCAACGAGTTTGTACAGGGCAGCTCGAACAATTGGATTTCGATGCGCGGTGCGCTCAGCCCCAGTTGCGCGGCGTTGAAAATGTTTGACGAGCCCCTCATCGCCGTCGCATCAGCCCAAGATCCACTCTTCGAGCGCTTGCGCGAGCCCGACGCCGTAGGCTCAGACATGCGTATGCCGACCGATTGGCTCCCCAATGCTTGCAGCGTCGTCTCGTATTTTTTGCCTATGAGCGAACGAGTACGCCTCAGCAATTATGGGGGGCGACCCGCGTCGCCAGAGTGGTTCCATGCGCGCATCGAAGGCCAATTTTTCATCATGAAACTTGGAGAGCATATCACGCGGGTCATGCGTGCCAAGGGCGTTGACGTCATCTGCCCTGCTTGCCACCCCGACATGAATGCGACGTTTTTCGATGACGACCCATCTGCCGCCTATCGCAGTAACTGGTCCGAGCGACACGTCGCTTACGTGTGCGGCTTGGGAACGTTTTCGCTCACCAGGGGCATTATTACCGAAAAAGGAGCGGCGGGCCGACTTGGCAGCGTCATCGTTTCGGCACCGCTTCCCATAACCGAGCGCCCCTATTCGGACTTGTACGAATATTGCATTAAATGCGGTGCCTGCATCAAACGCTGCCCAGTCGGAGCCATTTCGCTCGAATCTGGCAAGGACAACTATCTCTGCCACGGCGAGATGCAGGAATCCAAAAAGATTTTCCCCGGCTATGTTGGCTGCGGAAAATGCCAAGTGGACGTTCCCTGCGAACACGCGCGCCCATAACAGATAGGAATGTACATGGATACCGAATTGGCACGCAAGTACGATCGCCTCAAAGAACGCCTCGCTACATTCGGCGCGCTCGCCGTCGCGTTTTCGGGCGGCGTCGACTCCACTCTGTTGCTCGCCGTTGCGCACGAGGCGCTCGGCGACCGCGTGCTGGCCGTGACAGGCCGAAGCCCTGCCGTTCCAGCACGTGAGATTGAGGAGACGTGCAATTTTTGCCAAGGCCTTGGCGTTCGTCACATCGTCGTCGACACGCACGAATTCGACATCCCCGGTTTCGATCACAATCCGCCCGATCGCTGCTATATCTGTAAGAAGGAAATCTTTTCTTGCATCGCCGATGCCGCTGCAGAGTTTGGCGCCGAGACGCTCGCTGAAGGCTCGAACGTCGATGATGACGGCGACTATCGACCAGGTTTTAGGGCGGTCCAAGAACTCGGCGTAATAAGCCCGTTGCGCGATGCGGGTTTTTGCAAGGACGACATTCGCGCTCTCGCCCGAGAGCTCGGACTCGCCGCATGGAACAAGCCTGCGTTTGCGTGTCTGAACTCGAGGTTTGCTTACGGAGATTTGCTTTCGCCCGAACGCTTGGCTCAAGTCGACGCTGCTGAAGAAAGCATCCGCGCACTCGGATTTGACCAGGTACGCGTGCGTATGCAGGACTCGACCGCGCGCATCGAAGTGCCTCCAGCCGACATCGAGCGTATCGCCTCGCCTGCGATACGCCAAGCGATTGTAGACGAACTCAAACACCTGGGCTATTCGTACGTCGCCCTCGACCTGCAAGGATACCGCACTGGATCCATGAACGAAACACTCATAGCCGAATGAGTCACGCCCCAGGGGCAATACTCATTCGGCTAATCGGCTGCCATCCCACCGCGGGCACCCGGGAGGGCACGCGCCGGCTTGGCTTCGCGCTGCTACGCAGCGCTGCAGAATCGCCGGTCGCGCGCCCACCGGGTGCCCGCTTCGCAATGAGTTTTGCCCCAGGGGCAAAACTCATTCACGCGGCTCGTCAACACTCCCAACGATGACGTCAAAGCGGATTGCTTTGCCCGCAAGCGTGTAATCGGGCTTTCGACCAGCAAGATAAGGGCCCTTGACCGGCCGTTTCACAATTACCTTGCGCGGATGAGCCGAAAGCGCCGCATCGAGCAACGCATGTTCATCGGAACACGGACGCTCTAACTGCTGTAAGAGCTGAAGTTTCTTTTTGACTTGAGCACTCTTGCTCTTTGCGGGAAACATAGGGTCGAGCAACACTACGTCGGGCGAAAAACCAAAACGGGGTAGCGCCTGAATGCTGTCCTCATGCGCAATGTGCATGCGCAAAGCTATCGAAGAGAGGAGAGGATCTTCGAGCGCGCGCGAAAGCGCATCACCTAACAGCTGTGCTATGATTTCGTTCTGCTCGAAAAGCCATACCTCGAAACCAGCTGCCGCCAGCAGAAACGAATCATCACCAAGACCCGCCGTAGCATCAACAGCCGTGACTTGTCTATCTGCCGACTTGATACGCGCAGCTTTAACGAGCAGCTCACCACGCAAATTGCGAGGCTGCACGCGCCTTAGAAGCTTCGAAAAATCGCCGCGCACGCATAAATCCCCATCGGTCAAATACAGTCCGCCTTCATCGCGCTGCAGCATCGCGCCCTTGGAGCTTTCGGTATCCTGCAATTCTTTTACGTTATGCGACAAGCAGATTCACCAAGCTAGTGCGCAAGCGCTTTCTGAATCGCTATGCAAAGCTGATCAGCGCACGACGTCGGACGTGGCCCGCAAGTATTGCCAATCAGCGTGTCAACGGTCTGCTGCGCGTCAGCGCCTTCCAATAATTTGCCAATCGCCTTAAGGTTTCCAGCGCAGCCACCAAAGAATGCGACGTTATGCAGCTTTCCGTCCTCGATCTCAAACGTAATCTGCTTTGAACAAACCCCTCGTGGCGTGTAGCGATATTGAGCCATGCCCATCTCCATTCTGCCATCAATCACACAAATCAAATGAGTCACGCCCCAGGGGCATGACTCATAGCCGAATGAGTTTTGCCCCAGGGGCAAGACTCATTGCCAAACGAGTCGCGCCCCGAACAACACGAGAAGCGCGACTCATTAAAGACTACACCGAAAGCGCGGCTCCGATCGCGCCAGCATAGCGCGCATACGGACTCGTGCTAACCGGACAGCCAAGGTGGCTCGCCAAACGCTCCACAACGTAGTCGTTCTCGCACAAACCACCCGTCAAGTATACATCGCCTTGCACCAGATTGCCCGCAAGCGAAGCTACCTTTGTGATGACCGACTCGATTACACCGTTTGCGATGTTCTCGCGAGGCTCTCCCTTTCCGATGAGAGAAATGACCTCGGACTCGGCAAACACCGTGCACATGCTCGAAATCTGCGTATGCTCTCCCGCCGCCGCAAGACTCGCAAGCTCTTCTTGAGTTACGCCCATGCGATCCGCAATAACCTCCAGAAACTTACCCGTACCAGCTGCACACTTGTCGTTCATGACGAACTTTTTGACCTTTCCGTCCACAAGCTGGATAACCTTGGTGTCCTGGCCACCCACGTCGACGACCGTACCATCGCTGCCAAACAAGAAGGTCGCACCGCGCCCGTGGCACGTAATCTCAGTTACGGTCTTCTCTGCGTACGGTACCGACACGCGCCCGTAACCCGTCGCCACGACATGGGCATCACACCCCGTCGGATCGATGCCATGCTCACGCAATCCATCTGCCAAGCGCATTGCTGCATCGACGCCGTTAAAACCCGTCGGCACAACGATCGTGCAGATGATTTCGTCGCCTTCGATCGCTGCCGCCTTAGCAGCAGTCGATCCAATATCGATTCCAATTTTCATAGTAGTTCCCCTAATGCTATGGAATGGGCCCTGCTAACCTCGCAGAGCCCATTCGCTATCCTGGCACATTGGGTATGCCAACTGCTAATACAACGATACTTGATGAACGCCTTCGTACGAGACTCCATGCTCCTCGAGCGCTGCGAGCAGCGCCTCGCTCTCATCCGCCTCAGCACACCATGCTAGGCCGCAGCCTGCATCGATCTCTGACGGTACGGGAATTACCCGTCCAGGAACGCCGTGCTTGCGCGCAAGCGTTTCCATTGCCATGGCGTCAGACGTCGTCGAAAACGTCACCACCGTCTTAAGCGTCTTTTCTCGCAATTATC
>CADBQL010000265.1 GCA_902796815.1 uncultured Coriobacteriaceae bacterium
CAGATGCAGCGCATCTCGGTAGCTCGCGCGGTGTTTTCGGAAAGCCCCGTGCTGCTGCTCGATGAAGCCACGAGCGCTCTCGATGCGGCTACCGAAGCGCGCTTGCTTCGAAACTTGCGCGAGCTTCACGGGCGGACCGTGGTCATCGTGACCCATCGGCCCGCCGCGCTCGAAGTGTGCGACCGGGTGCTCACGTTTACCGAGGAAGGTTGCCTATCGTAAGTCTGCGATAACGCTACGGTTTTTCGGCCAAACAGGCTCTCCTGTTCATCTGCGCATCCCCGTGCGGGGATGCGCAAGCCGAGCGCCTACTTACCCTTCTTCGCGCTTCTGTACAGGAAAAACGCGAGCCACAAGCTGACGATGTAACCGACGAAACCCATTATCGGGAACACCGCCGGCAACTGTGTTCCCTCCATTGCGTTCGGAGGCACTGTGCACAGCAGGCACGAGCCGATGAAGAGCGCTATGATCATGAGCGCCCGGACGACGTACCTTACGATCTGGTTGACAGACTCAAGGGCTTTCTGTTCGAAGCCGAAGTCAGTGCGCACCTGGATTTGGCCTTTTTCGAGCATGTCGAGCGCTTCGGCGCTCTTCGCCGCAGACCTCGAAGAGCTATCGAGGAACTTGATGAGCTGCATGGCGAGCGGCCCTTTCAGCTCCTCGATGGCTTCATCGTCGAGATTGTTGAAGTCGATGTCGAAGCCGGGGCCGATGTCAACCTTGTCGATGAAATAGTTCAGTATGTTGACGCGTGGGCTGAGCGCCTTCACGGTGCCCTCCACGGCCACGATACCGCGCGCGAGGTTGGTCAGGAAGGGGTCGATCTTGTAGCTTTCGTCTTGGAGGCCGCCGATGACTGTGCCCAAGAGATCGCCCAATTCGAAGTCGCCGAAGTCGGAGCCGGTATACTGGCTGCACATGCCCTCGCACATCTCCAGAAGTGCTCCATGATCGATGTCGCCCATGGGCTGAGCGGCCTTGAGCACTGTGCGTTTGAGGGCATAGGCGTCCTGCATCACTATGGAGGTGACGAGGTCGAGCAGGATTTGACGTTGCTGTGCGGTGAGCAAGCCCATCATGCCGAAGTCGATCCATTCCACGCCGTGGTCCGGGAGCGGCAGCTTGTCTTCGTCGGTCGTGTCGTCTGCGGTTTCCGGGGAAGCGGCCGTGTCGGCCTCAGCAGGGACAGCGTCGGCGGCAGCTTCGTCTACACTGCCTTCTTCCGCGGCGGCAGGTTCCTCTTCGGCAGCTGGCTCGCCGGGAATCGGCTCCTTGATCAGCACGTTTCCCGAATGGGGGTCGGCGTGGTAGAAGCCGTCGACGAGGACCTGGCTCGCGAAGTTGTCCGCGACCAGCGCTGCGATGCGATCGCGCTCGTCATCGTCGAGGGTGTCGAGATAATCCGCATCGCCGACTTCGTGGCCCGTGACGAAGTCCTCGGTCAGTATCGCTTCGTTAGTGTACTCGCGATAGCACTTGGGACTTTCGATGCCGGCGCGCTCGGCGTTGTTCTTCCAGAACCGCTCCAGGTTGGTCGCCTCGTTGGTGAAGTCGAGCTCGATCTTGGAGGTCTTTTCGAGCTCCAGGATGAGGCCTTTTACATCGATGCCGCCGATACCGTTCTTTGCGAACGTGTCGAGGATGTTTTCGAGTAGGGCGAAGTCGCGCGCGACTGTGTCAACGACGCCAGGACGGCGAACCTTGACGGCTACGACGGTGCCGTCGAAGAGCTCTGCCCGGTGCACCTGCCCGATGGAGGCCGACCCCAACGGATGGTTGTCGAAGGAGGCGAACAGCTCGTCTACCGGCTTGCCGAGGTATTTCTGGATTTGGGAGTAGACGGTCTCGAGGTCCATGGGAGCCACGCTCGAGCGGAGTTTCGCCAGGGCGTCGCAGTACTCGGGCGGAATGTACTCGGATTGTTGGGACGCGATTTGTCCTATCTTGACGAACGTCGGTCCCAGATCCTGGATGATGCTCACCACGATTTCGGGCGTGATGCCGTCGTTGTAGTCGTATTTCCGTATGATGCCGACGATTTCGTTGAATCTGCCCTTCATATCCGGGCTTTCTTTCTTTGCATCTCGGCGTTGTTTAATGAGGGCGGATATAAACCCCGACATTTTTCGAACCTCCAAATCTCGTCGTCATTTAGCAATCATGTAGGTCGTATACAGCATAGAACAACTGGTTAGCTAATAGAATAGCGCACAAAAATGAGACGCCCATCGAGAAGTTGCTGTTCACAGGGGTCCGCACGTCCCGCAAAACCCCAGGTGCGAACGCGCATCGGCTTGTCCTCGTAGCTTTAGAATAATTAAATTTGTGTCTGCGGAATCGCCGATGTCACGTCCTCACCTGGGGTTTTGCTTTGAAATCTCGCTGACACAGTGAACTGTAGCGTCGAGAAGGCGTCTCATTTTTGTGCGCAAAATAGCATGCTCGTCGAATTGCTGCAAAGATGCTAATCTTCCGGCTTGATATCCGTGCGCTCCTGCAAGAAGAAAAAGACGAGTATCAAAACGTAGATGGCAACGGTGTAGAAGAACGTGAAAGCGAGGAAGGAGTCGGACGTCTTCCTCCCATCCGCCTTCCCCTCGCCGTCTGCGCCACTCCCACCGAATATGCTGGTGAAGCTTTCCAAAACGCCTTTGAGGCCGTCGAGGAAAGACTTGCCCTCTTCGCTGCTGAGAAAACCGATGATGGCAGCAAGAGGATTTTCGCCATTGTTGGCACCCAGCATTCCGGAAATCGCAGGAAGGATGCCGTCGAGGAGGCCCTTGCTCTGCGGCGTCTCGCTTTTGAGCGCGGCCATGGCAGCCTCTTTCACGGCAGGGCCCGCCGCGTTGAACAGATTCAAGATGCTTTCTCCGTCAAAGGCTGGCGTTTCTTCAGCCTCTTCAGGAGCCGCGGGAGCTTCGTCCTCCTTGACGTCGAAGAATTCCGGATCAACTCCGGTCGCCTCCGCGATAGCCTGAAGCTGCTCATCCGTTAGCTCTTTCAGGCCTCGCTCAGCCTTGCTGATGCTTTCGGCGCTCACGCCATTGACAGCTTCGGCAAGCGCTTTTTGGGTCATGCCTGCGTTGGTTCTTGCTTCTTTGATCAAGGCGCCTATCTGCTCAGTCATTCCCGGTTCCTCCTTGTCTTTTTTGAAAACAGCCGATGATGCTGAGTGACAATCGTTGAAAAAGGGTCGCTATCGCACTCCTCTTGCGCAGACGCATTTGTCGTAACCGTTGACAACAAAACGATTATCGAAACGCAATACGTTGTTAGTGGCTGAAGAAACCCCCAGGCTCTGCCTGGGGTGCGATAGTTCGACAAATCGTTACTATACTGTAGGTACTGTATCGCACAGCAGGGATGATGTCAAAAAAGG
>CADBQL010000266.1 GCA_902796815.1 uncultured Coriobacteriaceae bacterium
AGCAGCGCAGCCGTTTGCATCAATGGGTTTAGGTCAAGCAGAAGGAGGCTTTATGGCGAAGAAAAACCTGCCATACGACGAGAAATATTACGATCGCGAAGTTGAGACCATGCCGCGCGAACAGCTCGAGGAGCTGCAGCTCGAGCGTTTGAAAGATGAGCTCATCTGGTCATATGAGAACAGCCCCTATTACAAGCGCGCTTGGGATGAGGCGGGAGTGGACCCGCATATCACCTCGCTTGCTGATTTGCAGAAATTCCCGTTCATCAACAAGCAAACCGAGCGCGACTGCCAGGGTATCGGCTCGTTTTTCGGCGAGCTGTGCTGCGTACCCGAAGACGATGTTGTCTACATGGCCACTTCGTCGGGCTCGACGGGTGTTCCCACGATGTCTCCGTTCAGCCAGCATGACTTCGACGAATTCATGCATGCTGAAGCCCGCCTGTTCTGGCAGACTGGCATGCGTCCAAACGATCGCTATCTGCATGGCATGAACTTCGCCCTCTACGTCGGAGGTCCGTGCGTTATTGGCGCGCAGGAACTCGGCGCACTTGGCATCTGGGTTGGCGCTGTGCCATCTGACCGCTTGCTGTGGGCGATGAAGCACTACCAGCCCACACATTTCTGGTCCTCGCCCAGCTACGCATGGCTGCTCGGCCAGAAGGCTATCGAAAAGGGCTATGACCCCAAGGTCGATTTCGCCAATCTGCGCACAATCATTATTTCGGGCGAGCCAGGTGGCTCGATTGAAACGACCCGCAAGGCTATCGAAGATATTTGGGGCGCAAGCGTCTACGACTTCTTCGGCCTTTCAGATATCTATGGTGCGTGCGCAGGCATGTGCGAGTACAAGGACGGCTTGCATATCATCGAGGACCAGATTCTGGTCGAAGTCGTGGATCCCGTTACTGGTGAAGTGTTGCCTGACGGCGAAAAGGGCGAGCTGGTCTACACCACGCTGACCAAACGCAGCCGCCCGATGATTCGCTTCGCCACTGGCGATATCGGTTGGGTCAACCGCGAGACGTGCAAATGCGGGCGCACTCATGCGCGTATCTACATTTCCGGCCGCAAGGACGAGATGTTTATCGTGAGCGCTGTGAACGTGTTCCCGTCCGATATCGAGCACGTGGTGCGCAAGGACAAAGGCCTTTCGGGCGAGTACCGCATCCGTGCATACGATGAGAACCACACGACGAAGTACGAGGTCTCCGTCGAGCGCGTATTCGGTTCCGATGAGCCGTTCGACGCTATTGCAGCCCGCGTCGAGAATGCGCTCAAGACGCATACCGGCGTACGTCCCGCGCGCGTCATCGTTTTCGACACCGATAAGCTCGGCGCTTCGGGCGAGCATAAGGTCAAGCGCTTCATCGACGAACGCACCTCGACTGCCGAGGCCAAGGAAGTTCTGCATGAGGCCGAGGAGCATGCGGTCGAGAAGAAATAAATAATGGGACGAGCCGATTGGGTACGACCCGTTGGGCCGGATTTCGCGATCAAAAGGAGGGTTTTCCTCCGACCGCAAATCCATCGTGATTGCGCCGTCGAAACGGCGGCAGAATGGAGTGAACTATGACTCAATTTGCAGTATCGGGTCAACATTACCTGTTCAATGTGCAAACTTTTGCGTCAATCGTGCTTTCAAACGGTGGCGATACGTATGATTACGCTTTGCGCGACCGCACGACGCGTGATGTGATTGAGGATGTGGCGTCAGGCGCGAGCGAGCTCGGCGTGCTTGTCGAAACCACGCGGACGAAAGAGAATCTCGAGGCTGCATTCGCCGATGCGGGCGTCGAATTCGTCGAGCTCATCCAGTCAACGCCGCGCGTAGCCCTGCCGGCAACTCACCCGCTCGTAAATGCGCAGACGCTCACGCTCGACCAGCTGGACGACTATCCCTACGTGTATTTCGAGCAGGAAAACGACGCTCCCGACTTCTTCGCCGAGGAAGCGCTTGCTGACGAAACGCGCCGCAAATCGATTGCCACGACCGATCGCGCTTCGCTTTCGGAGCTCATCGTGGCGCTTAACGGTTACACGGTCACAAGCGGTATCCTCGTGGGCATTTCCGACGGAAAAGGCCTGGCCACAGTCGCGCTCGATACCGACGTCAAGCTGCATCTCGGCTACATCGCCAAAAAGGGCGCAGCCCTTTCGCCGACTGCTCAGAAATTCGTGGAAAAGCTCGAGACGAACCTGAAGCGCTACGCAAAATTCTAATGAGCAGAGGTCAAGCTCTCCGATGAGCGGGGGGTCAGGCCCCCGCTCATTTTTTGCGTGCCAGGGGTCAGCGAGGGGCCAGGTCTTCGGCTGATGAGCGGGGGGAGGTCAGTCCCTCCGCTCATTTTGGTGCGCCGAGGGCCGGATCCTTTTCTCATTCATGAGGAGCTGACCCATGCGCATGTGCGCCCCGTTTGGTTTTAACGTGCGGCATGGCGATGCGCGGGACGCTTCGGGTACACTACCCCTTGCTGTTTTTTGAAGACAGGAAGGGAAAGGTCTCCGTCCATGAACCTAGGCGATGCAATAAGCCATGCAAGTACGATTTTTATGCCCGAATTCTTGTTCGGGGTGGATGAGGATTATCTGCTCGGTGAAAGAACGGCCAATGAAGAGGCCCTCCATCTGCTGCTTGAAGAGTATACGACTAATCCCAATCCGAGCTTTGGTTTTGACTTGGTATTAGACCTGGCCGACCGCAATCGCAGCCTGTGTGACATGATGGGTCCCGAAAGCGTGCAGGCCAATCGCAGTCGCAATCTTGCCAATCATCTTTCGGATGACGATATCTTGCGCGGTGTTGCGGCACTCCAGCACCGCAGCGTCGAGAAGGTCGCGAAGGAAGTCGAAGGCATGAATGCCACGAAAGGCGTGCTCTATGCCAGCAAGCCTGCAAAGGGCACGTTCGTCGGCATCGACATCGAAACGACGTCGACGAGCCCTGACCGCGGTTACATCGTCAACATTGGCTGGGAGGTCATGGAGCTTGCCGATGGCGCCGAGCCGACCGAAGCGCATTCGGTGTTCTGCGGGATTCCCGATGAATACGAGGCGACCGGCGTGCCGCTGAGCGAAATCCATAAGATACAGTGGAGTGACATTGCGGGCAAAAAGCCTTTCCGCGAAGATGCCGATCTCCAAAAGCTGCTGCTCAAAACCCTCAAGGCGCACCCGTTTTTGGCACATAACGCTGCCTTCGAGGACAGTTGGTTCACGTTGCATCTCAACGGCTACGCCGAAGCACGCAAGGCGGGAAGAATCGTCCCCATCGACACGCGCGACATCTGCCGCGCGCTTGATCCCGACGTAAAGTTCATGTCGTGGGAAGCTAAGCCCACAAGCCTTGAAGCGTGGGCTCAGCGTCGTGGCGCGCTCGCGCCCGACGAGGCAGAACGCCATCTTGGCCTCGATGATACCGACTTGATGTTCAGAACGCTCATCGCTGAGCTCAAGGAGCGCAACCTCCTTAAGTGAGCGTGAGATCGTCCAGAAAAAGGACTCTGAGCGAAGATAGTGTACATATTTTGCAGCAATCACGTTTTCATCCGACAAAAGACCAGTTCGAAGAGAACGCTTCGAAAAATATGTACACTATTTCGGCCTTTCCCAAAATGTGCTCATTTCTGTAATAAAAAAGGGGAAGCGCTAAGCTTCCCCTCACAGGGCGGGGCAAAGGTCTAATCCTTGCCCCGCCCTCTGTTTCGAATCACGATTACGGGCGCGGCGTGCCGCACTCGCCGCAGAACTTGCCGGTATTCGTGGTGCCGCATTGCGGGCAAGCCCAATCAGCGGGCGGCTCCGGAATCGGTTTGGGGGTGCCGCACTCGCCGCAGAACTTGCCGTTGTTGGCAGTGCCGCATTGCGGGCAGGTCCAGCCATCGGCCGGTACAGCTGCTGCCATGGCCGTAGCGGCGGCAGCAGCCTGAGCGGCCTGCGCTTGGGCTTCAGCGGCAATCCTCGCAGCTTCTTCGGCGGCCTTCGCAGCTGCCTGCGCCTTTGCTTCGGCTTCAGCCTTCGCGGCTGCGGCCTCGGCTTCGAGGCGTTCTTGAGCGGCCTTTGCCTCGGCCTCCGCTTGGGCGGCTGCCGCAGCGGCTGCAGCCTCAGCGCGCTCTTGCTTCACGGCTTCGAACGGCTGGGCGCCGAATCCGCCACCGTCAGCCATCGGATAGGCGCTTTGCGGCTGCTGGTAGGTGCCGGCAGCGCCCTGCTGGAACATGTTAGCGGCTGCTCCACCGCCCATGCCCTGGGCCATGCCCATGCCCATGAAGCCGGTCATGGCGCCAGCAGTGTTGTTGGCTGCATCGCGCATCGCGTCCGCAGAGGCGCTGGCCATGACGGCAGCAGCCTGATTCGGGTCGACCATGGTCTGGGCCATCTGGCGGTCAGCAATCTTCTGCTCGATTTCCTCCGGCAGCGTAATCGAATTAATGCCGAACGAAATAACCGAAATACCGCGGCGCTCGGACCATTCGTCCGAAAGCTCGTCGTTGAGGATTGAAGCGAGCTCTTTGGTGTGAGCTGTAATCGCGCTGTAGCGGATGCCCATTTCCGAAATGCGGGCCAAAGCCGGCTGAAGGGCCGTGAGCAGCTCGCTTTTCATCTGCGAATCAATGCGATCGCGCTTGAAGGGCTCTTCGACGTTTCCGCAGACGTTCTTGTAGAACAGAAGCGGGTTGGTGATGCGATACGAATACTCGCCGTTCATGCGGACCTTCGTATCAAGATCGAGGCCGAGGTTGGCGTCGACGATGCGGAAGGGAATCGGCGAAGAGGTGCCGTACTTGTTACCGTAGATTTCCTTCGTGTTGAAGAAGTAGATGCGCTGGTCTTTGCCGGTGTCGCCGCCAAAAGTGAAGCGCTGGCCGATGCGCTCGAGCGTTGCCTTGATGCCCGCTTCGAGGTCCCCGTAGAACAGTGAGGGCTCGGTCGAGCGATCGTACACGAACTGACCGGGCTCGGCGCAAACGTCGACGATCTCGCCGGATTCGACGATGATCATGCATTGGCCGTCGTTGACGGCGATGATCGACCCGTCCGAGATGATGTTGCTCTCACCGCGGATGTTCGAGCTGCGTCCCTTGTCCGACGTGCGCTTTTGGCCTTTTACGGCAAGCGTGTTCTCGTCGAGTGAATCGCAGTAGAAAAAGTCGCGCCAAGAGTCAGCCAAAACGCCGCCCGCTGCGCCCGCGATTGCGTGAATCAAACCCATAAGTTGCTCCTTACCGTATACTTTTTGCCGCATCAAGCGCTGCGACGGGCGCTTTTGCCAATTATAGTACTAAATCGTTTCGTTTCGCGGCGAGACCCGATGGTGCATGCAAAGGGTGGCATTGCGGTTACCTGCGGGCTATGAAGTCGCCCTCTCGGTCACACCGCAGAATACATCGACATTCTCTAGAATTTGCCACCTCCTGAACTGCTGAAGCCGCCGCCTCCGCCGCCGCCCCAGCCGCCGCCGCCGAAGCCGCCACCGCTATCGTGATCCTCGTGCTTGGGAATAGGTGTTGCGATGAGTGTCGTGTTAATGAAGCGATCGTTGGAGCGGGTCAGCGCAAAGCTGTCCTTGACCAGATAATTCGCCGCCTCGGTCTGTTCGTGCGCCGTTTTCATGGCGGCCTTTTCGCCGCGGATGCGCGCCGCAGCTACGCCGGCGGGAATGCCGAGCGTCGCCAAGATTTTGAGGAGGAGGGAAAGCAGGTCGGGCTCGGTCCACGGCTCGCCTTTTGCATCGTAGTAGGCAAGCTGGTCTCCGATTTGGCTGTAATATGCGTTGCAGCCGCCCTCCCAGTCGTCGTCGCGAAGCTCGTCTTTGACTGCTTCTTCCATAGCCTCAATACCCTCGTCTGAGAATGAGTATGACCCTTGGCCGTAGCCGATGGTCACGTAGTCGCGCGAAGCTATGGCCAATGTGAGCATGATTCCGTCCTTGCCTGAGCCCAAGCCCAGGTTATTGGCCCTGTAAAAACTCGTGGCAAAATTCGTGCGCTCGGCCGATGAGGGGCTCATCGAACCCATGTTGTCGACGATGAGTAGGTAGACGCCCATATTGTATTGCGCCGCGAGCTCTTTAGCAGTTGCCTCGAGCTGGTTGCGGGTTTCGGAAGAGAGCAGGCCATAGTCATCGATTACGTACGAGCCGGCGGTGTAGCTCACATCGGATGTGGCATTGGCCTTGTTTCCGCCGAGCGTTTGCGCAACATCGCCAAAAAACGTTTCCGCGGCACCCGCCCAATCTGAGCGTCCTAGATAAGGGAAGATATCGGTGCTCAAATACTCGAGCTCGCTATCAGAAAACGTCTTTTTGGCGCTTCCGAACGCATCGAGCGCGTATTGGTTGTCATCAACGCACAGGAGGAATGCCACCGATCCTTTGGATGCGACATCTTCCAAATCGTATGTGTCGGCGAAATCTTCAATATAGGATTCGGCTGCCGAATAGTCGCCCAAGCTTTTGACCGTGACGAAATAGGGGGCGACATCGTAACTCGATCCAATTTCGCTTGCCTTTTCCTCAAGCTTGCTGATGTCACTGCTCGAGAGCAGGCCGTCTTCGTCGATGACGTGGTTGCCGCCATTGATGGCTTGCGCGACGTTGCTGTCATAGTCTACGTCAGCGTAGGCGAGTGCAGGAAGTGCCAGCAGCGAGGTGCCCAGCACGATGGCGAACAGGATGGGGATGAGTTTTTTCCAAGTGTTCATGCTTGCACCTCCTTAGAATCCGTATCCGCCGAAGACGAATATGATGATGACTGCGATAATGATGAGCAACGGCGCGAACATCAAGAGGAAACGCTTGGTGACCTTTCCGTTGTCAATGGGCAAATCTCCGATGAACTTGCCTGTCTGCCCGTTCATCGCGAACAGGTAATCCTGGCCGTTCCACCTGGTATGCAGCATCCATACGGGTAGGAGGGCGTAGGAAATGTTCGTCCAGGTGATGTCGGCATTGGTAGACGTCACGTTCGACTCCATGAAGCCCGTGACGGTTTGCTCGATGACGTCGGCGCAGGTGGTAGCCACACGGCCGCGTGCGCGCGAGTCGCATTCCTCGACGTCCAGGTCATAGCGGTCGGTTATAAACCCGGGTAGGTAAGCCACCGAAAACGGCGTAAGCTCCGAATAATCGTAGGGCTCGATGGCATCCATGTGTGCGTCGGGCATCTTGGACGATCCGTCGACGGGCACCGCCTTGAATTTCATCGTACCCGAGCGCGACAGTTCGTAGTGATCGGTCTCGGTATACATGTTCTTGCTGTCTGACCAGGTGCGAATGTTGCGACCTTCGAATGTGGCATCGATGTCGCCGATACCTGTGTACAACCAGAACGGAACATAGATGCCCTGGATTTCTTCGATGTGGTTGTTAGCCGTAAAATCGTTGGGCAACAGGGGCTTTCCGCCGTAATAGCGCTTGAGCGCTTGCACTGCAGCGTCTTTGTCGAGCTTGAACGGAATGACATAATCGGGCTTGAGTACGTCGGAAAGCTGTCCGGGCACTACGGCGTTGTTGCCGCAGTATGGGCAGCTCGTGACGGCCGTGACTTGGTCGACCATGAGCTGCGCGCCGCATGACGAGCAGTTGTAGGCACGCATGTTGTCGGCATCAGCGCTCGTCCACTTGGATTGGGCGATATAGTCTTTGACGGGGTCGCCCGTGAGCGCGACGGCGGGCTTCACATGGGCTGCCTGCGTCGTAGATGCCTGGGCGGCGGTAGGTTTGGGGGTTTCCTGCGAAGGGATTGTGGCGCCATTGGCAGCCGATGCAACTGATGTGCTAGCCTGCTGCGCGTGTGCGCCGCCCGAACCAGTTCCTGCTTCTTGAGCTGCCTTTGCGTCGGCTTTGGCCTGCCTTTCGGCAAAAATGGCCTCCACTTCTTCGGGCGTGAACGTTGACTCGCAGAATTCGCAGCGGAGTCTTCCGATTGCGCCGTCATAACTCAGTCGGCCGCTGCAATTCGGGCATTGGTACGTTGTGGTTTCGGCCATCGTATACCTCCGCAAGTGTTGCCAATATTTGTGTGTATGATACCGCGAAACAACCGACCGACATCCCATCGTTCACCAATTGTTTGAATAGTTCTGAAGGTGTGTTGCAGCCGCGTGGGTCTGCCGCCCAATCGTAACATTTGAGTGTCAACGTATCAGATTTCTTGACATGTGTAGACGAAGTACTACAATCCGAAGTTAGCAATCGAAAGCCTGGACTGCCAATGTTCGGGCCAATGGGGTAGAGAAAGGACCAAAGCGCATGCGCAAATTTAAGACAGAGAGCAAGAAATTGCTTGATCTCATGATCAACTCGATTTACACCAATCGCGAGATTTTCTTGCGCGAGCTCATCTCGAATGCGTCCGACGCGGTTGACAAGCTGTATTTTCGCAGCTTAACCGACAAGGATATCCAGCTCGGCAAAGACGAGCTCGAGATTCGCGTGGCATTCGACAAGGATGCGCGCACTATTACGGTCAGCGACACGGGCATCGGCATGACAGCGGACGAGCTCGAGAAGAACCTCGGCACGATTGCCCATTCCGGAAGCCAGGAGTTCAAAGACGAAAACGATTTCAGTGAGACTGACGCCGCTGACATCATCGGCCAGTTTGGCGTAGGCTTCTACTCATCGTTCATGGTTTCCAAGAACGTTAAGGTGATCAGCCGTCCTTACGGTTCCGACGAGGCCAACATTTGGGAGTCCAACGGCATCGACGGCTATACGATCGAGCCTGCGACCAAAGAAAAGCATGGTACCGAAATCATTCTGACCCTCAAGGACTCCACCGACGAGGATGATTACGACGAGTTCCTGAGCGAGTGGAAGCTGCGCAGCCTCATCAAGCAGTACAGCAACTACGTGCGCTATCCGATCCACATGACCGTGACCAAGTCGCGTGCTCTTCCGAAGCCCGAAGATGCCGGCGAGGACTATGTGACCGAGTACGAGGACTATACCGAAGACGAGGTCATCAACTCGATGATTCCCATTTGGAAGCGCAAGAAATCCGAAGTCACCGACGAGGAATATGCCGAGTTCTACAAGTCGGATTTCCACGATTTCACCGATCCGGCGCGCACGATCAGCGTGCATGCCGAAGGTGCGCTTTCGTACGACGCTTTGCTGTTCGTTCCGGGTCGTGCGCCGTTTGACCTGTACACGCGGGAATACGAAAAGGGTCTAGCGCTCTACAGCTCGGGTGTGCTCATCATGGACAAGTGCGCCGACCTGCTGCCCGACTACTACGGCTGGGCGCGTGGTGTCGTTGATTCCTCTGACCTTTCGCTTAACATTTCGCGCGAGACGCTTCAGCGCAACAGCCAGTTGCGCGCTATCGCGAACAAGGTTGAGAAGAAGATTACGAGCGAGCTCGAAAAGATGCGCGATAACGACCGCGAGGATTACGAGCTGTTCTTCGACAATTTCGGGCGCTCCATCAAGTTCGGCCTATATGCGGGTTATGGCATGAAAAACGATGAGCTCGGCCCGCTCGTACTGCTCTATTCCGCACTCAAGCAGAAGTATGTGACCCTTGATGAGTATGTCGATGCCATGCCCGAAGAGCAGAACGACATCTACTACGCCGCCGGTGATTCCATTGAGCGCTTGTCCAACTTGCCCATTGTTAAAACCGTTGCTCGCAAGGGCTTTGACGTACTGCTGTGCACCGAAGATGTCGACGAGTTTTTCCTACAGAGCATGCATGCTTGGAAGGAAAAGGAATTCAAGAACGTTTCGACAACCGATATCGACGTGGCGAGCGATGACGAGAAAAAGATTGCCGAAGAAGCGGGCGAGGCCAACAAGGAACTGCTCGACGCTATGAAGGAGATCCTGTCGACGAACGTGAGCGATGTCAAGATTTCGCCGACGCCGACAGATGCGCCTGCGACGCTGACAACGGCCGGTCCCATATCGCTCGAGATGGAGCGCGTGCTTTCGCAAGGGCCGGACGCCGATCGCCTGCGTGCTCAGCGGGTGCTGTTGCTCAATGCCCAGCACAGCGTGTTCGAGACGCTCAAGACTGCGCAGGAGTCTGGCGACAAGGACAAGCTTCGTCTGTACACTGACCTGCTCTACAACCAGGCGCTTCTGATGTGCGGCATGCCTGTCGAAGACCCCATCACCTTTGCTGAAGAAATCTGCAAGCTGATGTAGTGCATTAGTAGTGCATTGCTAGATGCGTGTGGAGGACGCGCACGGGGGATTGCCCCCGTGCGCGTTCTTGTATAAGAGGGGGAAATCGTTTCCCAAGCACAGTCTGGCAAACGGGTCAGCGTTGGGTGCGTATCTCAAAATGCGACGAGGCCCGCTTGGGTATGCGGGCCTCGTCTAAGGAGGGGATGATGCGGTGTCTTGGCACCGCTACTGCTCGAAGCAGTCGCAATCGAAAGGAGGGGAGCCTTCCGCTTGCTGGAACCATTATAAAAAACCGTTTTGAAGTGCATATGACGTGGATTTGTCGAAATTGCGGAAACTGCCGTAACTTACCCGTTACCAAATAAGAAAACTCCAGGTCAAAAACGAATAAGCTATATCTCCGGAGAAGAACGGGGGTCTGACCCTTCGCTCATTTTGGTTGGTAGGCGGCTTTCACATCAACATTTGCGTTTGGGAAAAACGGGCACTCCTGACGGCGGCATTCCGCGTTGCGGCTGAAAAACGTACACGTCACCTCGGAGGGAAGCTGCATGTTCGAGCCAAGGGTCTCATTGATGTAAGGAACGGCCGTCAATACGGCGATGTAGCCCGTGCGTTTGCAACAGCGTGGCCCCCCAATGTCGGCGAGGCGGCCGAGAATCATCGATGTGAGCCGCTGGCACTGTGCCCAGGGCTCCTGTTTCATGGGCGTCGAGCCGTTCAGGATGCTCATGGCCTGGCCTGAAGAAACGGCAGCGCCGCATGTGCCCCAAAAGCCGCATGTGCCGCCGGGGACTTGCATGCTGCGCTTTTTGAGCTCGGCGAGAGCGGCGTCCTTGTCGAGTGGTTCGCCGTTCGAAGCTTTCCCGCCCGCATTTGCGAAAGCCGTGATCAACGCTGCGCCGATAAGCGTATGGTGTTCGGGGCCGTTCTGGTAGATCGACTTGTCGCGCATGGCCTCGTTCATGATCTCGATCGGATTGCATGAATCACTGCTCGAGCACAGCTCGATGATGCAAGAGACGCCTTCAGCGCGATGGCATACGTCGCATATATAGTGGCCGTCTTCGCATATCGAGTGGCCGAATTCCTTCTTTCCGCAGGTATGGCATGTGACTTCTTGCGCTTTCTCCCAGTATACGAGGGGTTTTCCGCATATGAGGCAATTCGCTTTTAATCCCGCCATCGCTATCCTCTCATCTCATTTTGTTCTGGCGCAATGCAGACCGTGTTTTACTTCCTATGAGTCGCGCCCCGATGAGTCGCGCCCCAGGGGCAAAACTCATTTCGGACCGCGCCCCGCTTCCGATGAGCCGCGCCCCAGGGGCACGACTCATTCGGTCTCTGGGGCAAGAATCATTTCAGAAGTGCTGAAGAGCTGGTGCTCAATTTATGCCTTCATACGCTTATACAAGATATTGTTCGTCTCGAGCCAAGATTCGATTGTGCCTGTATCGAACCCATCGGCGGGATCAATGATGAGCGCGTACATCTCCTCTTCTTTGAGCACGGCGTCGAGCGCGTCAGTCAGCTGGATTTCGCCGCCTACGCCTGGTTTGGCATCGGCCAGAAGCTCCATGACGCGCGGACTGAGCAGATAGCGGCCAAAAATGGCCAGGTTTGATGGGGCAACCGAGGGGTCGGGCTTTTCGACAAGCGAATCGATCTTCCACACATCTTCGGAAATGGTTTCGCCAGCAATGACGCCAAAACGCTTTACTTCTTCGGGCGCGACGGGCATGACCGCGATGACGCTCGCGCCGCCGTGTGCGTCTGAGACTTCCTGCATGCGCGGCAACATCTTGTTACCTGGGACCAGCACATCGCCGAGCAGGACGTAAAACGGCTCATTGCCCGTTTTCTCCGCCGCGCATCGTACAGCATGCCCCAAGCCGAGCGCCTCTTCCTGGTACACGTAGCTCACGTTCATGTTGCCAACACGCTCGACTTCGTCGGCGTAGGCGTCCTTGCCGCGCTCGCGCAACAATGCGACGAGCTCGGGATCGGGGGAGAAATGGTCTTCGATGGCTTTCTTCACCCGGCTGTTTATGATGACGACCTCGTCGGCCGCGCTCGCGAGCCCCTCTTCGACAACGTACTGAATTGCAGGACGGTCGACGACGAGCAGCATCTCTTTGGGCTGCGACTTTGTAGCAGGCAAAAAACGCGTGCCGAGCCCGGCGGCGGGGATGAGTGCCTTCATGGGAAATCCTTTCAATCACGAATGCCGTTACGTGTATTATCGCAGATTTGGGGTTGAGGTGTGCGGCAACGACCGTCGTTGTTAGATGATTACGCTGGCAGACCTATGGCTTGTACTGCCGCGATTGCCAGCGCCTGTCGCAATTTGTTGGAGAAGGTGGCAACCGCTTGATAGGCGTGCTAGAATAGCTCGAATTATTTGAAGCACCAAAAACAAAGAGGTCACCTAATGGATTTGGCTCAACAGGCTAAACTTATAGATTTCATCCACGACACACTCGAAGGATACGTTGGTCAGAAGCTGCACGTGCGCGCAAACATGGGTCGTTCGAAGATCGTTGAAAACAAGGGCACGCTTACGCAGGTGCATCCGAGGCTGTTCATAATGGAAATGGATCGCAAACGCGGCCGCACGGCGCGCCAATCGTATCAATATGTTGACGTTTTGACCGGGACAGTCGTGCTTTCTCAGGACGAAGAACCGCTGTTCGAGCCCTTCGTCATTGAGCCCGATAACGAGATTCCACCGATCGCTGAGGAAATTGTCGCGGCTATTCGCATGGACGACGGCTTCTAGCATTCAGCGATCTGCTGTAGAAATGCGATTGGAAGGGTGACTCCCATGCGGCCGCGAACGGAATGAGTCGCGCCTTTGGGACACGACTCATCAAGCGCGATTCGCTAACCATCAATGTGCTCGCGTGGGTCAAACAAGTTATTGGGCGCTACGATGACGTCGTGATAACCCATCTCGTCAAATGCGTTCGCCGTACGCCACGGCGGGCAGATGTCATCGTATTCGGCGCAGTATTGCAGCGCGTGCACGAGCGTAACGTTGTGGAAAAAATCCTGCATGGTGTCAATGTCGGGAATGGGCGGAAGCCACAATGCTGGAAGCTCGCGCTCGCGCGCTTTCTTGATGTAAGCGGGCAAAACGGTGAGCCCGTCTTTGTTATAGAACACGCCCGTATGCGAAAAATCCGTTTCGCGTGTCCATCCGATGACCGAAACCCCCATCTCCTGGTCGGGGGCGAGCACAATGCCGCCTCCTGGGACATTGTCGAGCTTGTGCAGCTGTGCGAATCCGAGTTTCACATCGGCCTTTGTCAACGCCGGCATATCGGCGCCCATCGAAAGGATGCAGTCAGCTCCGCGTTCCCAGCATTGGGCGAATGCATGGTTGTAGTGTTCGTCGAAGTTAGCGCCCTCGTCGGCAATGATGTCGAATTCTCGTGGCCATGTGCCCGCATCCGAAAACAGCTTGCGCATGGCTTCGACATTCGATGCCGGCGTTGTGGAGATCACGAGCTCATAGGTATCGCGAATTGTGCTGTTTCCATCTGCGCTATCACGTGCAATCTGCTCAGCTTCCAAGTCTGTGAGCGCTGCCATGATGATTTCAACCACGTCGAACAGCATGCAGTGGTATAGAATCGACGCGGTTTCTGGCGTGAAAAACCCGTCTTTCAGCGTGGTTAGCCGCGTTTTCACGAGTCCGACTTCGGGCACTTTCGAAAACAGCAGGATGACGTTTTTCCGCTCGCGCATCTAAGCCTCCTTGATTTAGCGTTGCATACATACTATGCCATAATGCCGGCCTTCGCCATCGGCCCGATTGTTCGTTAAGCGAGATCGTCTCTGGGGGTTGCGGCTTTTCCGGCCTGGTGAGCTGCATCGTTGGCGGTCGACTGCAGGCTATGTCAGCTCGCTGATAAAATATTTCACCGATTGAAGAATCTCGGTTTCATGCTTAGAAATCAGGTGTACCATTCCCGTTGTAAAAAACTGCATTCCAATCACAATTATCGGACTCAAAATGCACAAGAAG
>CADBQL010000267.1 GCA_902796815.1 uncultured Coriobacteriaceae bacterium
CCTTCGCCTACGGCACGGCAAAGAAACTGACGGCGAACAAGTTCAAGTTCGCTGGCTACGCGTTCGCCGGTTGGAACACCAGGGCCGACGGCAAGGGGAAGACGTACAAGAACAAGGCGTCCGTGAAGAACCTCACGAAGAAGAAGGGCGGAACCGTCAAGCTGTACGCCCAGTGGAAGCCCAACAAGTACAAAGTGCAGTTCGTCAAGAATGCCAAGTGCGCGACCGGCAAGATGGCCTACGAGGCTTTCACCTACGGCAAGACGAAGGCGCTCAAAGCGAATGCGTTCAAGCGCGCGGGCTACAAGTTTGTTGGCTGGAACACCAAGGCCGACGGCAAGGGGAAGACGTACAAGAACAAGGCGTCCGTGAAGAACCTCACGAAGAAGAAGGGCGCAATCGTCAAGCTTTACGCCCAGTGGAAAAAGGTGAAGTAGTAAACCATCACATTCGTCGGGAACTCCCAACTGCGGTGAACAGCCTCAGGGGGCTTTGACGAAAAGGGCGCGAAGCGTAATGCTTCGCGCCCTTTTGCAAAACTCTGTAGCTAATCTCGATTACTTGGCTTCGGCGGCCTCCGAAGGAGCTGCTCCGTCGGCATTCTCGGCTTTCTCAAGATCTGCGAAGGCCTCTTCGTACTTCTTTTCGATGTCCGCTTCCATCTCCTCATAGGTCTTGTCGGCTTCGGGCATCGGGTCGACGACGGTGTTGTCGAAGTCGGTGAGCGTTATGTTCTTCTCGGCGGTGCTGGCCTTGAATTCCCTCTTCTCATTCGCCCACACGATGTAGCCGTTCTCGTCGAAGCCGACGATGACGCTCTCACTCAGGACCGGGTCGCCTTTATCCGCCAAAAGCTTGAAAATCTCGTCGGAGGCGATGCGTTTTTCGGGATCAAGGGCAAGCTCGTAGACGGTCATCCCGTCCTGCTGGCTCTTCGTCACGGTTGCAGCGCAGTCGACGATCGTGTTCAGGTCGCCGGTCGCACTCTCGAGATATGCCTTGGCGCCGGCGGCATGCGGCAGGTCGAACTGCTCGACTGTTCCGGAATAGGCGGGACCGTCGGTAACGCACACGGCGTTGTCGCCATCGGTGAAGTACTGCAACGTGATGTCATCGATTTCGCACGCCATGCTTGTGCGAACCGTGTCGCCGCTCTCGTCGAACTTGTAAACGGTCCTGGTCGCAATGGAATCGGACTCAGCGCTCGCCTCTTCGGCTTCGGCGCTCTCGGAAGATGCGGCTTCGCTCGACTCGGCAGATGCGCTCGAGTCGGCCTCGGCAGCTTCAGTGTTGCCGCTAAAGGTCGCTAAGGAATCTTCGGTTATCGTAACCGATTTAAATCTGGGTACGTTATTGAGAGCGTCCTTCAGCTCGGCGATAATCTCGTCCTGCGATTGTTCTGACGTTGCCGAAGCCGACGCGGATTCAGACCCGCTGGCCGATTCGGCCGAGGCAGATGCGGATTCAGACCCGCTGGCCGATTCGGCCGAGGCAGATGCGGATTCAGACCCGCTGGCCGATGATGCCGGTTGGCTGCTGCATCCCGCCATCATTCCCGCCGACAGCGCTGCGACGAGCGCCGCGGCAACGCAAATAGTAATACGTTTCATAAACCCTCCTTTTTCCCTTCCAACAATATGGGCAATATAACACAAGCTGATGAACAGGGGACGGAGGTTTGTTCGCGCAGGCGAGATAGCGTCCCCCCAAATGGTCTGCGCGTGAACAAACCTCCGTCCCCCGTTCATTCGAAGGGGCCATCGTGTCGACGCCGCTGCTCGCAGAGGGCATGCCAAAACGCCGCACGTTTTGGTGCGGCGTTTTGACTGGCGCGGTCGAGCCCGTCGCCGGGTTCGTCACGGTGCTGGCCGCGAGTGTGGTCGTGCCCGTAATGCCCTACCTGCTCGCGTTCGCGGCAGGCGCGATGGTACGTGGTTGTTGAAGAACTTATCCCCGAGATGTCCGAGGGTTTCCACAGCAATGTTGGCACGATCGCGTTTGCACTTGGGTTCGTGCTCATGATGGTGCTCGACGTAACGCTGGGCTAGCGACGAACGAAAGACGGGCGTGCCAGAAGCCGAAGTCCTGGTGTGCTCGTTGCATGCGTTTGATTCAGATTGCTAGGCCACTGCGTAGAAGGCATAGCAGCGGTTTCGGCGCGCAATCCTCGCAGTTCCCAGCATTCCCGCTGGTCAAAGCTTCGTTCGACCTGCAGCTTCTCTTCACACCCCAAGCTATCCCGCCTGGGAAACGCCCCTCATCAGGACAATGCCAATCCAGGTTTAACGTAGAGCATAGAGCTGATCTTTCCATTCGGCTGCGCATTGACGCCGCTTGCCAAACATCCTTCAAAAAATGTTGTAAAGACAACATACAACGATGCGTGGCCCTCGTATTTTTCAAGTCGACAACCGGCGGGTGACCGGAACGACGCAAGAGACGAGGAGCTATTCATGACTGAGCAGATGTTTTGTTTCCAGTGCGAGCAGACGGCGAAATGCGAGGCGTGCACGGGCCGTGCGGGCGCGTGCGGTAAGACCGAGGACGTTGCTGCAGCCCAAGATGAGCTGACCGGTGCTCTGATCGGCCTGGCGCGAACCTGTCAGGCTGCAGGCCAGATGGGTGAGCGCACACATGAGCTCGTGGTGAATGGCCTGTTCACATGTGTTACCAATGTGAACTTCAACGAGCTGTCAGTGCGCGTTCTCGTCGAAGAGGTCCACGCCGAGGCGGCTGCTGTTGCCGCTGCTGCTGGCTGCGAGGTGCAGCCCGACTACGACATGGCCGGCGTTTGGAATGCCGACGAAGACATCCGCTCGCTCAAGTCGCTCGTGCTGTTCGGCATCCGCGGTACTGCCGCTTACGCCTACCATGCGCGGGTGCTCGGTAGAACTGACGAGGCCGTCGACGCCTTTTTCGTCGCGGCGCTCGCGGCTCTCGCCGAGCCGGGCTCTGTCGACTCGCTGCTTCCGCTCGTGCTGAAGGTAGGCGAGGTCAACCTTTCCTGCATGGCCATGCTCGACGCTGCCAACACCGGCGCATTTGGCACGCCCGAACCCACGACCGTCACCCTCGAGGTCGAGCCTGGCCCGTTCATCGTGGTCACCGGCCACGATCTGTACGATTTGAAGTTGCTGCTCGAACAAACCGAGGGCAAGGGCGTCAACGTTTACACGCATTCCGAGATGCTGCCCGCCCACGCATATCCCGAGTTGAAGAAGTTCTCCCACCTCAAGGGTAACTTCGGCACCGCCTGGCAGAACCAGAAGAAGGAGTTCGACAACATCCCCGGCGCTCTGCTCTACACCACTAATTGCCTGATGCCGCCGAAGGACAGCTACTCCGACCGCGTGTTCACGACCGAAATGGTGTCGTTTCCTGGCTGCACGCACATTGGCGTCGACAAGGACTTCACGCCCGTCATCGAGAAGGCGCTCGAGCTGGGCGGCTACTCCGAGGCTCAGCACATGACTGGCATCAACGGTGGCACGACGGTCACGACTGGCTTTGCGAAGGATGCGGTGCTTTCGGTGGCCGACACGGTAATCGACGCCGTAAAGGCCGGCGCGATCAAGCACTTCTTCCTGGTTGCCGGCTGTGATGGCGCTCGCCCAGGTCGTAACTACTACACCGATTTCGTGAAGGCAACGCCCGCCGACACGGTCGTGCTCACGCTCGCCTGCGGCAAATACCGTTTCAACGACCTCGACCTCGGCGAGATCGGCGGCTTGCCGCGTCTGATGGACATGGGCCAGTGCAACGATGCGTATAGCGCCA
>CADBQL010000268.1 GCA_902796815.1 uncultured Coriobacteriaceae bacterium
CAGCATGGGGGGCATAATGGAAAATACGGACTCGAGTTCTGATGCAAAGACTGGTGGTGATCGTGCCAAAGTGGGCTGGATGGACAAAGTCTCACGATTTTGGGGCGATTCAAGTGAAACAGGAGTGGAAAACCAAGAAGATACGCGAGCGATTAACGGGTCGGATGATGAGCTAACAAAAGCTGGCAAGGGAAGGGTCTTCCCGGTAAACGCAACGGAGTTCGTTACAGCGCTCGGCCTTGGACTGCTTTTTGCGTTATTGCGCATAGAGTTCAGTACTAGCACGTTTTTTGCAGGAACCTTGTCAATCGATTCAATCTACGCTGAGGTTGCCGATGTGCTCGGCCTCTTGACGTTTTGCGTGACTATTGTTGTGTGCTGGCGTTACTCTGATCGACTAGCGCATTTCAAGCGAGGGCGCCTCTGTGTTCTCGGAAGCGCTTTTTTGGCCGTCCTCGCTTTGGTGCAATGTGCAGCGCAAGCTATTGGGATGAGCAGCTGGTTCGTGCCAATTGTTGTCGAGGGAGCTTGCGGTATCCCGTACGCAGTCATTCTCATTCTCTGGATAGAAGAGATATGGGTGCTTGAGCGACGTGCTGCAGTACGCGTGTTGCTCCTTGCTCTGTGTATTGCAGCCGCTTTCGTAGCCTTAATTTCGGTCATCCAGACACCGCTGTTTCGCCATCTGGCAATTGCCGTATATCTGGTACTTACCGGTTTCAGCTATTTAGCAGCGGGCTCGCATGTCAATGTAGATGGTTTTGTGAGCCGCGAGGAAACGCGGCAAAACCTCAAATTTGATATGAGGACATCCGTCTCGCTCTTTATCGCGGCCGTTGCTGACGGGTTTTGCATGTGCTTGGCCACGAGCTTTGGCGAGGAGAGCTTCATCGTCATTGCGATGGCGTTTTTCCTAGCGGCGATCATGGTGGGCGTCGGCATGGTTTTCTTTGGCGATCGCGGCGTTTTGTTGAGCACGATTTTTAGATGGACGTTTCCGATGCTTACTTTCGGGTTCGTCTTCATTCCCTTCATGAGCGGATGTTTGCTTCGCATCTGCGTCACGTTCGTGCTCGCCGTTTGTTTTGCATGCCTCATATCGTTGTTCGTCACGCTCGTGCAGGTCAAATATCGTTTTAAGGTTCAGCCAATATATGCATGCGCACGCGTTTTGTTGCCGTGGGCTTGGGGGGTATTCGCTGGTCTGGTTATGGGAATCGCAACCGTTTGGCTTTCCCCGTCGCTCGGGAACATGGTGATGACGGCGTTTTCGATGTTCATCATTTTGCTGTTTTCAGTCTCGACGGCCGTTGCGCCGTACGGTATCGATATGCTGACCATGCCGATTGAGCCGGACGACGAAGAAGAGGAGCCCGAAGACGACTCCCGCGAAGTCCATGCTTGGAAAAGCGCATGTGACAGGCTCGCGAAAGAAGGGGGCCTCACTCCTCGTGAGGTGGATGTATTCATGCTGCTCGCCAAAGGTCGCAATGCGAAAGTCATCGAGCGCGAGCTGTTTATATCGGTCTACACGATTAAAGGCCATAACAACAATATTTATCGAAAACTTGGCGTCAAGTCGCAGCAGGAGCTTATTGACCTGGTCGAAAACTATCGACGTGAGATCTGGAAGCCAAAGATGGATCTAGAGCAAGGAGGAGAACATGAGTAAGGGAGCGCGCTTGCGTAAGGAGAAGGAAAGCGGGGATGTTTTTGGCGGGCCGGCGCCTGTTCTGTCGTCATATGATCCCGTAGAGGTGACGGTGCCGCGCATCGTATTTTCGGATGACGTAATTGAAGACCAGATTACGCAGCTCGCACAGCGAATGAAGGCGATGCAACCTGTTGACCCGCGTCCCTTGCGCCCAGATGACCGTATCTACATCGATATGACAACGGTCGACGAGTCAGGCGAGAGGCTCGAGAACTTATGCGGAAAGCGCCACGTCAATCTTTCGGATGGATTCATACCGCAAGGATTCAAAGACGGGCTTATGGGGCTTGAAGTCGGAAAAGAAAAGTCGTTCGGGTACGATGCCCCCACTCCTGACAACGATGCCGATGGAAACGCCATCACAATACCCGTGCAAGTCACAGTTACCTTGCTCGAGATCCAGGAAGAGCGTGTTCCCGAGATAACGGACGAATGGGTGAAGAAGAGCGTTCCTGGCGCAGATACTGTTGAAGAGCTGCGGAAGAAC
>CADBQL010000269.1 GCA_902796815.1 uncultured Coriobacteriaceae bacterium
GAGCAAATCTTCGATGAATCCGACGCGGTAGTTGTCGAAAACCGCTTCGCCGCTCTCCTGCGTGGCGTCAAGGTCGAGGTCAGCCTCGATGCGGAAGTCCATATCTTCTCCGTCATCCAAGAAAATCTGGCGCACGTGCCACCGGTGTTCTTCAACCTCGGGCGACTCGTCGATTTGGAAATACGTGGCGCTGCGGGCCGAAACGTCGATGCGAATCTCTTCGTGCTCTTCGAAGAATTCGTCGAGAGACGCACGCCAGCGGGCAGCACTCCAGCCCCAATCGGCATCGAGAGCGCCCAGCTCGTCGGTTTTTTCCAAAGAAGCAAGGCGTACGCGCGCGAACAAGGCGTTTCGGACGAGCAACGTCACACCGCGCCGATCGGCAACAACGGCTTCGGCTGCAGTTGGGGCAGCTGCGTCCTCTTCTGCCGCATGGTCGATACCAGCCCATTCGTCAAACAGGCTCGAGTCGATTGCGCGTACGAGCCAGCCGAGCCAGCACACGATATCTTCGAGACGCTCGTCGCGATATTCGAGCGGAATCGTAAACGCAAGCACGCGGTAGGCATCTGACAGATAGCGCAGCAAAATCCCCTCGCAGCGCATGAGATTGTAGCGCTGGATATAGGTCTTGAAATCGCTCGCGGTCTCGACCATGTCGCGGACAACCGATTTGGGCGAAAGGCCGAAGTCGGTGGCCCAAGGCACATCAAGGCAATACAGCTCGAACGCACCGGCCAAAAGCTCGTCGAGCGGCATAGGGTACGTGACCTCGCGCACACGCTCGATGCGCTCCTCATACTCGACGCCGTCGGCTTTCATCGCAGCCATGGCAGCGTCGCGTGCGGCGCGCTCTTGGGCGCGCAGAATCTGCCAGGGGTCTTCGAGCGTGGCTTCCGCCATTGAGATGACGTCGAGCGCATAGGTGGGAGATTCGCGGTCGAGCAGCTCGAGCGATGCGAGCAAAAACGGCGAAAGGGGCTGGTCGAGGGCAAAGCGATCGGGCATTTCGCCTTCAAGGAACCAGTTTTCGGCATCTTGGTCGTCCTCAGTTGCAGCCTGCTCGCGCCCGATGATACCTGCGGCTTCAAGCGTGGCGAACACTTCGTCGGCACGCTGATGGAGGCGCTCCTTTTGCTCATCGGTCTGCAGAGACGCATCGATAATGCCGTGCATGCGCATCCAGGCATCGCCGCCCTGCATGACTTCGGCAAGCACCATCGCATGCGTGACGCGTAGCCGCGGACGCAAGGGTTCGGGCTCGGCATCGCGCAGCCTCTCGAAGGTTTGCTTATTCCATCCGACGAAACCCTCGGGCGGTTTGGCGGTCTTTATCTTGCGGGCTTTCTTGGGATCACCGCCAGCCTTGATGAGCGCACGGTTGCGTTCGATATCGTATTCGGTCGCAAGCGCCATAACCGTGCCTTTGTCATCGAAACCGCTACGACCTGCACGCCCTGCGATTTGATGAAACTCGCGCGCGTTGAGCCGACGCGATTTGACGCCGTCATACTTTGAGAGCGCGGTGAGCAAAACGGTGCGGATGGGGACGTTGATGCCGACGCCAAGCGTGTCAGTGCCGCAGATAACGGGCAAAAGCCCCGCCTGGGCAAGCTGTTCTACCGCGCGACGATAGCGTGGCAAAAGGCCCGCATGGTGGACGCCGACGCCCATGAGCAACAGGCGCTTGAGCGTTTTCCCAAATGCCGTGGTGAAGCGCACGCCTTTGACGGCATCTTTGACCGCTTCGCGTTGCTCTTTGGTCGAAACGCCGAAACTCGCAAGCGATTGCGCGCTCTTGAGGGCCGCGTCCTGCGAGAAATGCACGATGTAGAGCGGCGCTTCCCCGCGCTTGAGGGCAAGCTCTACCGTTCCCTCGAGAGCAGTCTGATCGACGAACTCGTACTCGAGCGGCACAGGACGCGGCGCGTTGGCTATCGTGGTCACAGTACGGTCGGTGCACTCCTCGATTTTTGCCGCAATGGCCGACGTGTCGCCAAGCGTGGCGCTCATCAGCAAGAACTGTGAGTCGTGCAAGGTGAGCAGGGGTACCTGCCAAGCCCAGCCGCGGTCGGGATCGCCGAAGAAGTGGAACTCGTCCATCACGACGTAGGCGATGTCGGCACCGTTTCCAAAACGAAGCGCCTCGTTAGCCAGGATTTCGGCTGTGCAGCACACGATGGGCGCTTCGCCGTTAAGCGTCACATCTCCAGTGATCATCCCGACGTTCTGGCGGCCGAGCAGTTGTACGAAATCAAAAAACTTTTCGCTGACGAGCGCTTTTATGGGAGCGGTGTAAAACATGTAGCGCCCGGTGGCAAGGGCGAGAAACGCAAGCCACAAAGCGACGGTCGACTTGCCCGACCCAGTCGGCGTACCCAGAATTACATGGTCCCCGAGCGCAAGCGCAAGAGCCGCGTCTTCCTGATGAGGCCACAGCGGCAAACCGCGCTCTTCCTGCCACTCCTGGAACAGCATGAATGCCTCGTCAGCCTCTATTTCCTGCTGAAACGCCTCTTCGGCGATATCCGCCAAGCTGCGCAGTGTTTCGCCGCTCGTGATTTCGGTCATGGGTACTCCTTTGCTTTGGGTACATACTACCCGAATCCAAGACCCGATTCCCTCCGAGACGGCAATGAGTTTTGCCCCTGGGGCGTGACTCATCAATGAGTTTTGCCCCAGGGGCGCGACTCATTGCCCTGAAGAACGAAGCACGCCGTACAGATAGCAAGCACGAATGACCATCCGAACAGGGAAATGAGCAACGCCCCAGGGGCAAAACTCATTATGTTTTTTCGCACTTTGCACCCCCGTCAGACGAAAGAGCATGCGATAATCTGC
>CADBQL010000270.1 GCA_902796815.1 uncultured Coriobacteriaceae bacterium
ACCTGGTGATGAAGCTGCGGTTTCGCGCTCGAAATGATACACGTGAACGAAGGCGAGCGCCGCAATCGCGATAACCGCGCTCACAATGCTTTTGATGGCAAGCGTGGGCAACACATAGGTGTAGCCGCCGCTCACGGCGGCCGCTGTTTGCCATGCGGTCACATCGCTGGGCAGCAGCGCCGTGTTCTTGAACATATCGAGAAAAGTCTGCACGAGCCCGAACACCGCGCACACTACGGGGACAGCCGCACACAGAGCACCGCGGCGTTGCCCCAGGAAGTACAAGCACAAAAGCGCCAACCCGATGATGAGCAGTTCCTGATGGCGAAAAACCGCTTCAATCGACATCCAATCAGGATTGTCAGCCATTTCGAGCGCCGCATACGAAAATGCCGTTGCGATTCCCAACAGAACCAGGTCGCTCGCCCATTCGAGAACCACGCTCACAGGAGCCGCAAGCGATTGGGCTTTGCGCGCGAACAGGGCGCCCGCGTTCTCGCGATACAGCACTGCGATGCCGAGCAATGCGCACACAAGCTGGCAGGCACAAAAATCGAACGGCTCTATGAGACATAATCCCCGCGCACACCAAACGGCAAAAAAGGCCGGCACAACCGCAAACGGCAGCGCCCACGCCATCGTCGAAGGCCTCAACGATCTGCGACGCCATATAGCGCACCCGATTACGCCCGCACAAGCCAATACGGCAACAAGTGCCCACGACGAGCTCAAAGCCGCCTCAAAGTCTTCCACTACGATTTCCTCTCCCATGAGCGCCATCTCCCGCGATGCGCTCGAGATGACAAGGGATTATTGTCCCGCACGATGACATGCCATGCAATCAAAACGCCTATTCCGATAAAGATGACATAAAGTCGGGTTTTTTGTCATTAACCCTTTTAGTCAGCAATAAGAAAAACAATCACATGGCAGAGTCGCAAGTTTTCCTTAATAGATAGCAATTTATTCTTAGTAATTATTTGTGTTAATAGCTACAGTTATAAATATCACTAAAGCATTTATGCCAGTGCGTTACATCCAGAACGAGCCGCCCGAGGAGAAGCCCCATGAGCGAAGTTGCGAGCGAAACGTTTTCCCGCTACGTTGTGCATGCGTTCGAAAAGAACATGGGAACAGTTCGACTTCCGCGACAGAAACTCAAAGATCCGCGGGTCGTCACGACGGCACGCGTCGTGTTGTCAGTGCAATACGACGGAAAATTCTCCTTCATTTCGCGAGATCCCGTAGACATTCGCGGCGATTCGGCCGATTGGTACGGCTATCCCGACGGCATACCTTGCGAAGTCGCACCGTCGATGACCGACGTTATCGCGCAAGCGCATGAGCTTATTTACGGCAACGCTTTCAACAAGGCCACGTGCCGCGACTACCTCGACATCGACGAGTGTGGCATCATACAGCGCATCTTGGGCATTCCCGGTCGCTACACCTGCTTCGTGGTCAACGGCCAGTATGCTTACGATTCAGAAAGCGAATATGCAAACTGGGGTTTTAGAGGACTCGGTTATCGCGAGACGCCGATTTCTGACCTGGACGTCATCGAGGTGTTCGGTTTCCAGCAGAGTGTGGGGCTCGACTACTACACGTATTTCCTGAACCCCGATGGAAGCTGGCTTCGAATGGCCGTAGTCGCCCCGGGCGAGCCCATCACCTTGCACCAGGAAGGCTACCTATTCGCCATCGGCGGTCCCTTCCGCCAAGTCGACCGCATAGAACAGCGCCTGGTCGCTCCAATCACTCAATCGCGCCTGGCTATCGTCGACCCGATTACCTTCGAGCTTTTTGATATCGAAGGCGCAGTAACCGACGAAAAGGGAGTCGCTACGTTTTCGCTCAGTGAACCAGGCGACTACTACGTGACAGCTTACGACGGACTTCCTCCCCGCAACAGGGCCAGCTTATCGCTTCCATTGCTGCCTGTCATCGTACGATAAGACGATGCACGGGTCGGCGGAGCACGGCCTCCTTCCCCGCTGATCCGCATAGGAGCTGGCCCACCGTTGAACCAGGAGGAAACCGATAGGGACGTGCCCCTTACGGTTTCCTCCTGGTTTAGTTTTCGGCATGACACGAAGTCGGGTTTTTTGTCATCGACCCAAAAGGTCGATGACAAAAAACCCGACTTCGTGTCATGCTCTTACGTACGCAAGGTTGCACGCACGCGATCGGGATGCAAGAGGAGCGAAAGCCCCTCGTAGGCGCTACGCGCAAGCACGTCGGCATGCGGCAGCAACCCGGCGCACATCCCTTCGACATCGAGCACCGCAATACGCAGGTCTGCGCAATCGAACATCTCGATGTCGTTGAAGCCGTTTCCCAAGCAGGCAACGCGACCGGAAAGCCCCTCAGCATAACGCCTCTTGAACTCGGCCGCGCCAGCGCGCGGAAACGTGACGACCTCCACGCCGAGCGGACCGCATTGCTCCTTGACGCTACCATACGTATCGGCAGTGAGCACAGCAACATGCGCGACGTCCGCAAGCTCGCAAATGAGCTCTGCAGCTCCTGGCACCAGCGCTCCATCAGCGGCGATGGTCCCGTTGTAATCCAGGAGCACGTGTTCGATTTCAAGCACGTCGCGACCGGGTATGTCGATGCGTATCATATGTTTCTCCTGCCTTTTTCCAACGAAAACGACTCTGTGACAAGCCATGCTGTCCCAACGGCTTCGCACGCCTTCTTATCCGAACGCTCCCATGAGGAAGCTGCGCGTCGCCTCCTCGCGCGGGTTTTCGAAAAACTCCCGCGCCGAAGCGGCCTCCACCAGCCGACCGTCGTTGAGAAACACCGCATAATCGGCGATGCGCCTCGCTTGGGCAATGTTGTGCGTGACGATGATAATCGAATAGTCGCGCTTGAGTTCGAGCAGCGTGGATTCCACCTTGGAAGTCGCTTTCACGTCGAGCGCCGAACACGGCTCGTCGAGCAAAAGCACCTCCGGGTCGACCGTCAAAGCCCGCGCAATGCACAGGCGTTGCTGCTGACCTCCCGAAAGCGACAGCGCGCTTTGGTTGAGCCGATCGCTGACTTCTTCGTACAAGCCAACCATCTGCAACTTCTGCCGAACAAACTCGTCAAGGTCGGCTTTGCGAACGCTTCGGTAGTATTTGGGCGCATACGCAATGTTCTTGTATATCGAAAAAGGAAACGGCGTGGGCGTTTGCGTGACCATGCCGATGCGGCGGCGAAGATCCTCAACCGCAATCCCCGCCGTGGATTTCCCCGAAAGCAGCACATCCCCGCTCACCTGCGCGCCCGACTGCTCGCGAATCAGCGCATTCAGGCAGCTGAGCAACGTCGTCTTACCGCAGCCCGACGGTCCCAGGACAGCGGTGATACTGAATGCCGGCGCGCTGAACGTCACGTGGTCGAGCACCGTTTTCTTTCCGTACGAAACCGTGAGGTCAACCGTGCGGATAATCGGATCGCCTTCCAAACCACTCATTGCAGCTTTCTCCACTCTCTCGATGCGATCTGCGCATATACGGTAGCTAGAGCGTTGCTCACCAGGATAAGTGCCATCATGACGAATGCAGTGCCGAACGCGGTATCGAGCGACGTCGTGCCTTGCGCCACCAACAGATACAAATGCAGCGGAAGCGCCATGGCGGGCTCCATCAGGTTCGTCGGCATGCCCGCAAATGCCACACCGCCCGTGAACAGCAGCGGCGCGGTTGCCCCGAGCGCATAGCACGCTCCGAGGATGATACCGCGCACGAGCTCGCCTTGGCAAGCGGGCAGCACGATGGTGCGAATCGCATGCAGGCGCGAGCAGCCCAGAACGTACGAGGCTTCGACCAGGGATTTCGGTAATTCCATAAACGCCTTCTCGGCACGCACCTCGATGAAGGGCAGCACCATGACGGCGAGGGCCACGCTCGCGGACAGCACGCAACGCCCCCATCCCATATCACGCACGAGAAAGCTGTACGCGAACAAACCCATGATAATAGAGGGGATACCGGCCATGCACTGCACGGCCAGCCGAATTGCGCCGGCCACGCGTGCATTCCGGACGTAGAACACGACGAACAGCGCGCAGGCAATCGCGGGAATGCCGCCCAAAACCACTGCGCACGCCGTGAACGCCAGGCTTCCCGCGATAGCGGGCGCAATACCGCCCTCTTCGCCGAGCACCAACCCACGCGGAGGCTGCGTGAGCATTTCCCAACTGATGGTGGAAGCGCCGTTGGCGAATACGTAGCCGAACAAAAACACGATTGACGCGAACGTGATGACAAGGCTTGCAATCGCCCACACACGGACAACGGCGCCAAAACGCTTAGCTCCATGACCGCCTACCCGGGCGGCGAAGCTGCTCGAACTCGCAAGGCGATTACGCAGGAAGGCAACGAGCAGGTTGATTGCCAGCAACAGCAGCATGAGCACCATGCCCGCGGCGAACAGCGCGTGGTAGTGATCGCTTCCCGCAACAGCCGTGCCCATCTCGAGCGCGATGACCGACGGAATGGTTTCGCTTTTCCCAAGCAAGGTGGGAAACACGTTGGCGTTTCCGATGACCATCATGACGGCCATGGTTTCGCCCATGGCCCGGCCCATGGCCAAAACGAGCGACAGCAGGATGTTTCGGCTCGCCGCTGGCAAAACGATGGTCGCCATGGCGCTCCAACGCGATATGCCAAGCGTCAAAGCCGGTTCCAAGTAGCGGTTACGCTCGGCAAGCAACGAATCGCTGCAGGCCGAAATCAGGAACGGCAGCAGCATGACCGCAAGCACAATCGAGGCGCCGAGCACGCACAATCCGCTGGTCACGCCTGCTTTCATAAAGAGCCGCACCACGACGAGCAACCCGACGAAACCGTACACGACCGATGGGACGCCTGCAAGCAAGTCAACGAACGGATAAGCGAGCGATCGCACGAGATGGCTTTCGGAAGAGGCCAGGAACACTGCCGCGCCAACACCCACAAGCAAGGCGATTACAAGCGCCAGGCAGGACACCGCAACGGTCGCGGCAATGAAGTTGAAAATGCCGAACGACGTGCCGTTGCCAAAATCAACCGGCATCCAGCGTGTTCCGAACAGGAAGTCAGCCACGCTGACCGTCTGAAACAGCGGCACCGCTTCGCGTACGATGAAAAAGACCACGAATGCAAGTGACAATAATGCCACAACCGCGAAAGCGGCTACGAAAAACGTTCCTATGGAATCGACTGCCTTGTGCATAGGGGCTTTACGCCGCACCATAATGGGGAGACGCGAAACGCGAACTTGGGCGCACGCAATTGCGAAACTGTGACAGCGCGGGCGCGCCTTACTCGATCGACCATCACTCGAGTGAGCGTGGGCGCATTGCGAGACGGGCGCCCTGCACGACCGGCCATACGCCATCGACCAAGTGAGCGTAGGCGCGGAGTCTCAACTCCGATCGGGTGCGGCCGCGCACTGTCGCACGGCCGCTTTACGACGCCCGTCACGCTCCCCTTTTTGGCGAGTAGGCTATGCGGCAGGCGTGAATGCCGGGATATAGCCGTTCTCCTCGACGGTGTCAAAACCCGTCTGCGAGAAGACGTAATCGATAAACGCCTGCTCAGATGCCGTAATCGGTTTACCCGTAACAAACATGACCGGACGCTGGATGATGTAGGAGCCATCAAGGATGTTGGCCTCGTTGGCCTCGACACCGTCTACCTTCATTGCGATGAGCTTCTGGCCGTCAGCGTTGGCCTTATTGTATGCGCCGAATCCGGCATAGCCGATACCCCACTCGTCACCGCTAATGTTGGTAGCGAGCTCGGTCATCGAAGCGGACTGCGTGGCGTTGGGGGAAATCTCGACGTCTCCCATGATTGACTTTTGGAACACCTCGTACGCACCACCGGAAAGATCGCGGATGTACACGTTGATGGTTTCCTTCGGAAGCGAAGAATCAACCTGATCCCACGTGGCGTATTCGCCGGAGAAGATCTTTTGAATCGTTTCTTTGTCCATGTTATCCATCGACTTCGCGATGGGGTTTTTGGCATTCACCGAAACGGTCAAGGCGTCGCGTGCGACGATGAAGTCCTTGTAATCAGCGCCGAGCTTCTCTTTTTCTTCGTCCTTAATGTCGCGTGCGAGCATGCCGAAGTCAGCAGTACCGTCAATAGCAGCCGAAACGCCGACGCCCGAGCCACCCGGAGCGACGTAAATCGAGATGTTCTGCTCGGGCATAGACGAATCGACCTTGTCCCACGTCTCATACTCTTCGGTAAACGACGCGGCGAGCGACGAGATGATCGGGTACAGCGAAGTCGAACCGCAGAACATGATGGACGATTGGAACTCGCCGTCTTCAGCTGCGGCAGCGCTTTCGGCGGCGGCGCTCTCGCTTGCCGCGGCAGATGCGCTCTCGCTCGCAGCGGCTGAAGCACTCGCGGCCGAATCGGATGCGGCAGGCGCACTTGCGCTCGACGCAGACGAGCTGCAGCCGGCAAGCGCAACCAGCATCAGGGCTAACGTTAGAACAGCAATAAGATACTTCTTCATGGTCTTCCCCTTATACTTAAGATTTCCTTCCCAATGCATGACGACACCGCGCAATCGTTTGCAGATTCGATCGCGCTTACCACCACGCGATCGTTCGCAGATTCGATCGCGTACGTCATGCCCTCATGGCAGTGGCTTGCAGATTGCCTAACTCGCCATGACCCTTGCCGCCCGTTTTGCGTGCAAGATATCTGCGTTGGCTCGCAGAAGCCAACAACTAGGCATCATAGCAGAATAGCCGTTCACTCGTCTTTCCTATCGAGTCACGGCATGTTTTGGAAACCGAGCGGATATCCTCATAGGCTATAATCAAATGCGATTGCGAAATGAATGGGCTCAGCTAATGCGCGAGCCAAAAAAACGAGAGGTCAACCATGCCAGAAAAACCTAACGTGCTTATACTCAGCGGATTCTTGGGTTCGGGAAAAACCACCGTGCTCATGCAGGTTATCGCGCGACTTCGTGCGAAAAATGGACCCGATTACCGCATCGCCATCATCGAAAACGAAATCGGGTCTGCATCGGTCGACTCGAGCATCATCCAGGATGCGGGTTATTCGGTAACCGAAATGCTTTCGGGCTGCATATGCTGCACGCTCATCGGCCAACTCATCCCCGCAATCGAGAAGCTGACCGAAGAGCTTGAGCCCAACTTGATCATCCTCGAAGCCACCGGCGTTGCCACACCCGAAACGATGGGCAACAACATTCGCAAGTACGGCGGCAATCCCGTACGCATCGTTTCGCTCGTCGACGCATCGCGTTGGCAGAAAATCCTGCTTGCCCTGCGCATCCTGCTCGAGGGGCAAATCGAACCCGCCGACGTCATCTGCATTAACAAGATCGACCTCGTCGAAGACGAGGAGCTTAACGAAGTCGAACGCACCGTACGCGAAATGAACGCCAACGCGCCCATCGTCCGTGCGAGCGCTTCTTCGCAGATGAGCGACGCCGACCTCGACGCGCTCATCGGCGAGCTGACGTAACGGCGGGTTTTCCCGAGGATCTGACCTCGGAAATGAGTTTCGCCCCTGGGGCGCGACTCATTGCAAGGTAATGCGAAGCCAAGTCGGCGCGCGCCCTCCCGGGCGCCTCGCGGCGGGACGGCGCCGAGCCCACAGATGAGTTTCGCACCTGGATGAGTTTTGCCCCTGGGGCGCAACTCATTCGCCAATGAGTATCGCCCCTGGGGCGATACTCACTCGGGAAGCGAGTTTCGCGTAGGAACACGAATTTTCTTACTAATTAGCAGAGCAAGGAAACATCATGACCGATCAGCAGCAAGCGCACAACGAACATCATGAAGGTAGCCACAACCACCGCGAAACATTCGAAATTCACGGAGCAGAGGTGTTCACGGAATCGCACATGCACGATCAAGCGGCAACGGTTTCGCTGGCAATCTGCCCGAACGAAGGCGCGACGTTCGCGTTCGCAACGCTTGTCACCGCAATGCAGGACATCGCATCACGCGCCGAGGCAGCTGGCGGCATCATCGGGCATATCAAGGCTTTCGCGCGCGAAGAAAACGGCGCCTTCGCCCATGCGTCAGTGACTGCAGCGGGGCTCGCACCAACATGCGAAGGCGATGTTTCGGCGTCATTTGGTGAGGAAGCCGATATCCAGCTCGTTTCCATTGTGCTGCTCATCAGCTTCGAGGAGCTGCTCTCCATCTGCCGCGACGTGCTCGGATAAGCGCGAAAGGAAAGGCGAAAAGCACCATGTTCGGAGAATGCCATGCGCATTTCGCGATGGATGGCGTCAACTACAAGCAAGCGATGGCGCGTCACAAGGATGCGCCCGACGAGGCTCATATCCGCGCCTGCTTCGAGGCGTACCGTGCACACGACATCACGTTCGTGCGCGATGGCGGCGACAAGTACGGCGTATCGCGCCTGGCCAAACGCATAGCGCCAGAGTACGGCATCGACTACCGAACGCCGATATTCGCCATCCATCGACGCGGATGTTACGGATCCATCGTCGGGCGAGCTTTCGACGACCTGCGTGGCTATGCCGAGCTTGTCGACGAGGCCATCCGCCAAGGCGCCGACTTCATCAAGATCATGACGACGGGCCTTATGGACTTCAACGAGTTCGGGCGCATCACGCATATCGACCTCGACCCTGCAGAAGTGCGCGAAATGGTCCACATCGCCCATGAGAAAGGATGCGCCGTCATGTCACACACGAACGGCGCGCGTGCCGTGCTCGCCGCAATCGAAGCGGGCGTCGACAGCGTCGAACACGGCAACTACATCGACGAAGAATGCATCGCTGCGCTCGCCGAGTCGCGCACGTGCTTCGTACCCACAGCCGCCGTCGCCCACAACCTCATGGGACGCGGCCTTTACGACGAAGCGGTTCTCGCGCGTATCTGGGAAGCATCTCGCCAGGCCATCGCTCGCGCAGCCGAAGCGGGCTGCCTGCTCGCCCTCGGCAGCGATGCCGGCGCCGTCTGCGTACCCCACGGCCAGGGCGCCTGCGACGAATACGCCTGCTTCGAGGCCGCCATCCCCGACGCCGCCGCACGCGACGCCATCCTTTCCCGCGGCGAAACCTTCATCCGCACCACGTTCTCGAGGATGACATAAAGTCGGGTTTTTTGTCATTAAGCATTTTGGTCATCAAATACGTGGTGAAACGATATCGCTTGCACCATGTATACGTTGACTTTTACGTTGACCTTTTCGCCTAATGACAAAAAACCCGACTTTATGTCATCCCCACTCCAAAAGAGAACGGTCATCGAACGCACATTGCGCATTCGATGACCGTTTTGCTTAATGACAAAAAACCCGACTTTATGTCATCCTAGAGGTTGTGCTCGGCCCAGTAGATCTCGGAGTACTTCCCGATCTCCTCCGACGTGGCGTCGTAGACGCCCGGGAAGGTGGAGATGGGCAGGCCCTGGGACAG
>CADBQL010000271.1 GCA_902796815.1 uncultured Coriobacteriaceae bacterium
AACAAATCCTCTTCGGGAAACCCGACAACCGAGGCGTTGAGCTTCTGCTGCTGCGTAGTAACGTCGAGCTGAATCGACGGAGAAACTCGGCCGACGTAGGCACCATCTTTATACACGTCGAATACGACCTGATAAACAACGTTATTTGCAGCTTCGGAATAATCGGTTACGGAATCGTCAACATACTCCAGGCGGTATTCCCGAACCACGAACGGCTCGCCTTTCTTGGCTTCAGCGTCAAAGGTCATATAGCCCGTCTCGTCGTAGACGTACATGCTCGAGCCGATGAGGCCGACGAGGATCACGCCCATAGCAACATGCGCAAAGCTGCCCCCGAGGGCAGCCGCGCGCTTGGCGGGCACGCGAGCATTTTTGACGAACACGAACAGCGCGTTGAAAAGCAGCAACGATGCGACGAACAAGCCGAGAAGCGCCAGGCCATTATAGTACCAGCCCGGGCCCGCCTCGAGCAGCGTCTGCGATGCGGCATTCTGCTTGGCCATCATCGCATCATAGGATGGCACGAACTGAGTCGCCCACCAAAACGCAAGGCCAGCGAAGAGCACGAGCGCACAGACGGCGGGCACGCGCGCCTGCCGCGCGAACTTGCCCATGTTGGTTTTTCCCCAGGCAAGCAGCGGGCAGACCGTAAGTATCAGCAGATACACGATGCCAAGCGGACGCGCAATAGCCTCGTACGACGTCGTCCCGAGCGAATCGCCACCAAACGGCAACCAGCCCGGAAGCGCAGAGGAGAGCGTCATGTACGTGAGCAAGAACGTGAACACCATCATGATCACGTTGTTAAAATAGTAGGCTGCATCTTTGGAAAGCATGTTCTCGACATCGTCCCGCCCTTCGACATCCGCGCCAAACGCTTTCCAACGCACGACAACGGCAATGAGAGGCACGATGACCGAAACCGCAATCAAGCCGCCGAACAGGGCAAACGAAACCGGATCGCCCGAGAACGCATGAACAGACTGCACGATGCCCGAACGCGTGATAAACGTCGCCACGATGACGAACGTAAACGAAAGGCATGCGCACATGACCGCCCAACGTTTGAAGGCTCCTCGCTGTCGGTAGACCGTGAACGTATGCACGAGCGCAACGCACACGAGCCACGAAAGCAAACTCGCGTTTTCGACAGGATCCCAGCCCCAGTAGCCGCCCCAACCCAGGACAACGTAAGCCCACACAGCGCCAAGGCCGATGCCGGCGCCCAAAAAAAGCCAGCTGGCCAGCACGAACCGCGTCGAACGCTCAACCCAGAGGCTCGACGTATCCCCGAGCACGAGCGTGGCCATCGCATAAGCGAACGGCACGGTCAGACCCGCATAGCCGACGAACAGCATCGGCGGGTGAATCGCCATCGCCCAGTGCTCGAGCAGCTGGTTCATCGAGTAGAGCGACGCAGCCTGCGTGAGATTGCCCTGCGCATCGAAGTAGTTCTCGGGCGTTGGCGCAAACGGCATGTTTCCCGACGAGAACAAGAGCACGCCGCAGAAGACCGCAGCAACGACCGAGATCACCATCATGGCAAGGTTGTCGAGTTCGGTTATGCGTTCGTGATTACCACGTGATGACGAGGGCGAATCGATATTCGTCACCGATTCCAAGGTATTCGCAGAGCGAGCCCGTCGCTCACTCGAAAACGCGCGCACCAACACGATGGCATTGAACAACGCGATCAGGAACGTCCAGAACAGTAGCGATCCCGCACGCCCCGCCCAAAGCCCTGCCAGCTTGTAGAGCCACGCAAGGTCATCAGTCGAAAGCGAGCGTTCCTCGAGCACATACTGAATCGAGACATCACCCGTCATGAAGCAAATGACCAAAACCGCACAGCAGGCCAATAGCGCCGCTGCGTTCACGAGCACGCCTGCACGCCCGGCTCCGATCACCATGCGATTGCGCGTGAAATGACCTCCGATCAGCGAGACCACGGCTACAAGTGCCGCCGCGAACGAGATGACGAGGCACGCAAAGCCAAAAGTTGCCACTACTTATCCCTCCAGCGCTACATCAGTCGCTACGAACAGGCCATCTTTGTCAACGGAGCCCGTAAGCACGACGTTGGAGCCTTCCGCCGTCTCGTCGGAAAGCGCACCTTCGTATTTGACACGTAGCTCCTTGCCAGCCTCTTCGTCTACGATGACGAAACGCTCAGCGGCATCAACGCCCGCGAGCGTGCCTGCCTTCATGACGCCTGCGACTTTTACGGGCTTGTTCAGCACCTTTTCACCATAGTCGAGCAGACCAGAAACGCTCAGCGCATCCACGCCCGATTCGTATTTGGACGGACATTTTGTCACGAGCTCCGAACAGTTGAGCATGCCGTTCGCATCTTTTTTGCCTGTACAGATAGCCGTCACATCATTTCCGAATGTCGCTGAAACGCCGCCATCGTAGCGCACGTCAAGCTGCTGCGCCGCGCCCGGATCGGCTTCTGAATCGTATATCTTGAACGTGAGCACGTCTCCCTCGATTGAAAACGAGTTTTCGACCACGTTACCTGTTACTTGCAGCTTCGCATCATCTTGCCATTCGAGCGCTTCGGCCACCGACACCGTCTTGGCGGCCGAATTTCCACCGACGATAGCAAGCACCAAAATGAGCACGATGACGATGACGCCCGTCACCGCAACCATACGCCGTTTCATCTTCGCGTTCATATGCGTCTCCTCACTGTTGAGGGCCGCCTAGCTTTGCGACGCCTCGAAAAAGCCCTTTTGCGTAAGTTTTTATTATCGCGAATCTCCCGCGTCTGGGCTATGGACACTTTCGGATAATTCGCTCATACAACATGGCTTCACACTTCCTGATTAATTGTACGCAAGGCCACACCATCATATAACTGCGGATTTTGATAGGCTTGCAAAGCAACGACCGACTCTGCAAGCGCACGGGGCTTAAAGAGTCAGCCGTTGCTGCCAACTCATCGAAAAGTAGCCTTATTGGCTACCCATTACTCCCGATTGTTTGCGATAATTACAATAACTGAAAGGCTGGCAACGGGAGGCCTCGTATGGATAGGCGCGCGTTTGTGATGGGAGCTTTTGGCCTGGCAATCATCGGCACAGGTGCTGGCATCGGCACCTTGGCCTCAAAGGGAACGCCCCCAATCGGGGGCAGCAATTCCGACAGCATCGTATTTACGACAGTTGCGGCAACGGCCTCCGATGCGGCGCCGGGCCCACTCATGTACGACGGCGTCGACCTCGTCGATTGCGGCTCTTCATATGTTGCGCGCTATAACGGCGCAGACTTGTTCAGCGCCGACGAAATTGGCGCAACGCTCGTAAAGCTGGCAGACGGGTCTCGCTCGATCGAGGGAATTACGCGAGATGCAGCCGCCACACTCGGCACAACCCTTGACAGCGCTGACGTCGCATCGTTTTTCGTCACACTCGGGCAGGCGGGCTTCCTCCAAAACACCGTGCTCGTGAACCTCGTGGAAAACCCCGCATAGGCATCCCATGGCAAGCGAAGCGACACGTCCCTTGGCACCACCCGAGCTATTCGTGCTGCGCGACGAGCAGGGCCCTATCCTGTACGCACCGCTCGGCCAGTTGATGGCGCGCGCAAACGAACCTGCCATCGCAGCAGCGCTCGCCTACGCGCGCGAGCCACGCTCGTTCGAGGAGATGACGACTGACGAGCAGGACGTGGTCCGCGCGTTTGACGCGCGCGGGTTTTTTGCGCCACGTCCGCTGCCCAGCCACGAGACGGATTTCAGACCTGCCCAGGTGACGCTGTTTCCCACGAATCGGTGCAATCTGCGCTGCAGCTACTGCTACGCTTACGGCGGCGAAGGCGGCGGCGCGCACGAGCCGCTCGTCACCATGGACCTCGATGTGGCAAAACGGGCAATTGACCTGGTCGCGCACAACGCAAAAGAACTCGCAGCTGAGGGGAAGCCCTACCGCAACTTCCTCGTTTCGATCCATGGCAATGGTGAGCCGTTCTGCGCATACGATCTCGTTCGCGAAATCGTTTGGTACGGACAAGATGTTTCGGAAAAGCTCGATTTCCCCGTCGTGTTCAACGCGGCGACGAACGGCGTGCTCACCGAAGAGCAGCTCGACTTCGTCATCGCGAATTTCGGGTCGGTGAATATCTCGTTCGACGGCCTGCCCGAGTTCCAGGATGCGAATCGCCCTCTTGCGGGGGGAGCGGGATCGTTTGCGGCGGCTGACCGTACAATGCGCCGCCTTGGAGAGGCGGGCGTGAACTTCGGCATCCGCACCACGGTCACAGCCGAGATGGTCGAGCGCATGGCCGACATCGTCGAATTCATAGCCGGCAATTATCCAATGATAGAACAGCTTCACTTCGAACCCGTATGGGAATGCGGGCGATGCGCCACCTCATCGGACGCCATGCCCGACTCCCAGGTGTTCGTCGAGAACTACCTCGCGGCGCTATCCGTGGCAGCACGCCACGGCGTGCGTCTCGTATTCTCAGGCGCGCGGCAAGATATGCTGGTAGATGCTTTCTGCAAGGTCAGCAGCGGAAGCTTCACGGTGACCCCAACGGGAGATGTGACGGCATGCTATGAGGTGAGCTACCGCAGTGACCCGCGCAGCGAGCGCTTCTTTTTTGGCGCGTTCGACCATGAGCTCGGCAATTTTGTATTCGACCAGGACAAACTTGCAAAGCTTTCGCAACTCAACGTCCACAATATCTCGTATTGCAACGATTGCTTCTGCCGCTGGCACTGCGCAGGCGACTGCGCCGCCAAAGTGCTCGACGGCATCAATCTTGAAGACCATCGCGGAAGCGTACGCTGCATCATCAGCCGCGCGCT
>CADBQL010000272.1 GCA_902796815.1 uncultured Coriobacteriaceae bacterium
CAGGCGGCGAAGCGCCCGCGGCGCAAATCGACACGGTATCGTCGACAATAGATGCAGACCTTCAAGCAAAGATTGCATTGCTTGATGATGACAAGGCCGCCAAAGTGCGTGCCGCGATCGCCGCAAAGGCAGCCCGCGATGCATCGAGCAAGGGAGGGGAGTAGCATGGGAAAGAAAGCGATAATCCCGTTCGGGCCGCAGCACCCGGTCCTACCCGAGCCGATCCACCTCGACCTCGTCGTCGAAGACGAGGTGGTTCTCGAGGCGACTCCGCAAATCGGATTCATCCACCGCGGACTGGAGCGCCTGGTGCAGACAAAGGACTACAACCAATTCATTTACGTTGCAGAGCGTATCTGCGGCATCTGCGCATTTGGACACTCCATGGGTTACGCTGAGACGATAGAGCGTCTCATGGACATCGAGATTCCGAAACGCGCCGAGTACCTTCGCGTTATCTGGCACGAGCTCTCGAGGATTCATTCGCACATCCTGTGGCTCGGCCTGGCCGCCGACGCATTCGGTCACGAAGCGCTGTTCATGCACTGCTGGCGCCTGCGCGAGCGTGTACTCGACTTGTTCGAAAAGACTACAGGCGGCCGCGTCATCTTTTCGGTCGTAAAAGTCGGCGGCGTGCAACGCGACATCGATGCATCGATGCTTGACGAGTTCATCACCGTACTCGATGGAATCAAGGATGAATACGCCCAGATTTGCAAGGCGTTCCTCAACGAACCATCGGTCTACAATCGTACGGCGGGAGTCGGCGTGATTCCGTACGAGGATGCGCTTAATCTGAGCATGGTCGGACCGTTCGCTCGCGCCTCTGCCGTCAACTACGACGTACGCATGCTCGGTAACGGCGCATACAGCGATCTCGCAGACTTTGCGCCCATCCTTTCGGATAACTGCGACTGCTATGCCCGCATGGAGGTCCGCGCAGCCGAAGTACCGCAATCCATCGAAATAATACGCGAGCTTGCATCGAAGATTCCCGCGGGCGATATTGCCATCCCCGTCAAGGGAGCGCCCGCCATCGACTCCGAGGCATGCAACGTGGTAGAGCAACCGCGAGGCGAGTGCTACTACTTCGCCAAGGGCAACGGCACCAAGTACCTCGATCGCATGCGCATGCGCACGCCCACCTCGCAGAATCTCGCCGGCATGGCCGTCGCACTCAAGGGCTGCGACGTCGCCGACGTCAACATGATAGTGCTGACCATCGACCCGTGCATCAGCTGCACCGAAAGGTAGGGTGACATGGGAGTTTTCAAATTAGGAAAGATGACGTTCGGGTCGCTATTCAAGAAGCCCGAAACTGTACTCTACCCAATAGAGCAAAAACCTAAACCCGTTGGCCTCAAGGGACATATCGCCATCGAAGCCGAATCGTGCATACTCTGCGGCATGTGCGACCGCTCGTGCGCCACGAACTGCATCACAGTCGACAAGCAGGCCCGCACTTGGGCGATTGATCGCTTCCAGTGCATCCAGTGCGGCTACTGCGTCACATGCTGCCCGAAGAAATGCTTGCATATGGACCCGGACTACGCACCTGCCTCGACACAGCATACCGTCGACGTCGTTGAGGTTCCCGCGCAGGACAAGCCTGCCAAGGCTGAGAAGGCCGACGATAACAAGCCTGCCGCTACCGCAGCCGCCGCTGCCGAAAAGCCCAGCGAAACTGAACAGGTTCCGACTAATGCCAAAGACCGCGACGAGGCCCTTCTTGCCGCAATCGCACTCATGGAACCCGAGAAGGCCCAGCGCGTCCGTGACGCACTCGAAGCCCGCTCGTAACCACCTGCACTTTCGCACGCATTTTCGTGGCCAAAAGGGAACTCCCTTTTGGCCACGCTTTTTTAGTTAGAGCAATAGAACGACGGGCATCAAAGTTGCTGACTTTTACGTGAAGAGGTTAAGCATTTGGTTACATTCAGCGTAAGCTGATACAATAAACGACACCGGGCTGAAGGCCCGGTTTTCATTGTTGATGAGAGCACTAGCGAAGAAAGTGAGATCGGGACTTCGTGGCTGAACTGCAGCAGAATACGACGGGCCAGGCTGACGCGCCGCTCGATCGCATTTTCACTATCGCCAACGTGATTTCGTTCATCAGGCTCTGCATGGCCCCCGTTGCCCTCGCTTTTATACTGATTGGAAACGACATCGCCGCGACTGCCGTTTTCGCCATTACCGCTGCAACGGATTTCGTCGATGGCCAGATAGCACGGCGCACCAATACCGTATCGAGACTTGGTCAACTACTCGACCCCGCAGTCGATCGCGTGCTTATGATCTGCGGTGTTGTTGGGCTTATGGCCATCGGGCGCCTTCCGGCGTGGATCGTGGTCGTCGTACTCGCCCGCGATGCGTTTATGCTCGTAGGCGGTTCTATTCTTCTCCGCGATTACCATATTAGGATTCCGGTCATTTACGCCGGAAAATTCGCTACCACATTCCTCTTTATCGGTATTGCCGGCCTCATGCTTAACATGCCTCTTATTTCGGGTCTCGGATGGTGCGACATCCCTTGGATTCCTGGCTTCAACGGCGAGTTATGTTCTTGGGGTATTTGGTCAATTTACCTTGGATTGTGTCTTGGAATCTTTACAACACTATATTATGTAGTATGTGCGCTAAATGAACTGAGAAAGCGGGAGTCCCTAGAGGCTGATGGCGAGAGATAGGCAGACATATAGGAAGACCGTCGCAAGAAACGAGACGCTTCGGCGTAAGCGCGAGCAGGAAGCTCGCGCTGCTTCATCGCGGCAAGATTCTACGCGCGCCTCATCTGGCATCATTGGAACGATTCAGGCCTTTTTGAGTGGCTCGAAAGCCCGATCGGGAAAACACGGCTCTTCAACATACCAAAATCACACATCGGGCCATAGATCGGGGGATTCCTTGGCCGCAGTCGAAATGTTCAAAACCCGCTTCTTCTCGAGCAAAGTTGCTATGATTATCGCCATCGCAATCGTCGTGCTCATAGCAGTCGCGCTATTCGACTCTGTTGCGAATAGTGGCAAAGCATTTGGAAACGTGACGGTGAACGGAACGAGCGTCGCCGGCATGACCGAAGAGCAGATAGACGAAATGCTCAAGAAGGACTACATCGGCAAGATTTCATCATCGCAAGTGCAGATTTTTGCC
>CADBQL010000273.1 GCA_902796815.1 uncultured Coriobacteriaceae bacterium
CACCGTGCGTGAGTGCCGGCTGATTGGCTACGACGGAAACCAGATGGGCATCTACCCCACGGTGCAGGCCCGTCGTTTCGCTGAAGACCAGGGTTACGACCTGGTCGAAATCGCCCCGAATGCCGATCCTCCTGTCTGCCGGATCATGGATTACGGCAAGTACAAGTACGATCAGGCAATCAAGGCCAAGCAGGCGCGCAAGAATCAGAGCAAGATCGAGACCAAGGAAATGAAGTTTCGTCCGAAGATCGATGTGGGCGACTACACGACCAAGAAGAAGCACGTACTTCGCTTCCTGGATCAAGGCAACAAGGTCAAGATCACCATTATGTTCAGGGGACGCGAGATGTCGCATCCCGACCAAGGATTGTCAATCCTCGAGCGACTGGCTGACGATTTGAAGGATGTCGCCGTCATCGAGAGCCCGCCCAAAATGGAGGGACGCAACATGCACATGCTGATTGCACCTCTGCCCGGGGCGGCAAAGAAGAAGAAAGACTCGGAGTCTAAGAGTACCCAAGGAAAGGACGAATAAATGCCTAAGATGAAGACTCATCGCGGTTCCGCCAAGCGTTTCCGCGTTACCGGATCGGGCAAGATCATGCGCGCCAAGGCTTTTAAGAGCCACATTCTGACCAAGAAAAGCCCCAAGCGTAAGCGTAACTTCCGCAAGGAAGAGCCGATTGCTGCGGCCGATCGCAGGGTAGTTGCCCGCAACCTGGGCCTTCGTTAATGTAAGCTGACGGAGAAGCCCAGGGCTGCTTCGTAGAACTAAAGGAGAAACATCATGGCACGTGTTAAGCGTTCAGTTAACGCCCGTAAGAAGCGTCGCACAGTCCTCGATCGCGCGAAAGGTTACTACGGCGCAAAGTCGCGCACCTATACCAAGGCGAAGGAACAGGTCCAGCATTCGTTGCAGTACCAGTACCGCGATCGCCGCAACAAGAAGCGCGAAATCCGCAAGCTCTGGATTACCCGCATCAACGCTGGTGCCCGCGCTAATGGCATGCCCTATTCGACGTTCATGAACGGTCTGAAGAAGGCTGGCGTCGAGCTCGACCGCAAGGTGCTTTCCGACATGGCTATCAACGATCCTGCTGGATTCGCTCAGCTGGTCGAGATTGCCAAGGCGGCACTCGCTGCATAATTGCTTCAAGGCAATAGGAACGTTCCATGAGCCAGAGCATGTCTCTGGCTCATGTTTTGCGTACGGCTGGGTTTTTCTGCCAATAGTGAATCCGGGCCGGCATTCGCGGGGCTTCATGGTTTGCGAAATAAGTCGGAATCTGCCGGCAAGGAGCGACTCATTCGCCTGGCTGCCCCGTGAAAAGCTCTCGCTTATTACATGAGAGGTATAGCTGTCCATCGAATGCGTTCGTAAACAGCGACCTCGCATGGGGCGAAGAATCAACCTCTCTATGCTGTTCGAAAGGGCGCTGGGAGGATGGTTTCATCTGCAATGGCAGACATGTTGACGGGAGGGGAAACGTGACTGCACATAAGCTGCTTCAAGATGAGGCGGCGATTGACGTGGCGGTTTTGGTGCCGTGCTACAACGAGGTGCTGACCGTTGGGCACGTGGTCGATGAGTTTCACCGCGTATTGCCTCATGCTCGCATCTATGTATACGACAATAATTCAACCGACGGAACTGCGAATGCTGCGGCGGAGCATGGGGCAATCGTCGTGCATGAGTCGCGTCAAGGAAAAGGCTATGTGGTGCGAAGCATGTTGCGCCAGATCGACGCCGATTTTTATATCATGGTTGATGGCGATTGCACATACCCTGCCGATGAGGCGCCGGCTTTGCTAGCGCCGCTCGTGAATGGGGAAGCCGACATGGTTGTGGGTGACCGTCTGTCGAACGGCAGCTACCGTGCGCAAAACGACCGTGCGTTCCATGGATTTGGCAACAATCTCGTCCGCTGGCTCATCAAGCATATCTACGGGTTTGAATTTCGCGATGTCATGACGGGCTATCGCGCTTTTAACAGGGTTTTTGCCAAGACGATGCCGATCATTTCAAAGGGTTTCGAAATCGAAACCGAACTTTCGATTCATGCCGTCGACAAAGGCTGGCGCATTTGCGAAGTGCCCGTGACGTATCGCGATCGTCCCGAAGGATCCTCGTCGAAGCTTTCGACGTTCTCAGATGGCATGAAAGTGCTCAAGACCATCATGTCGTTGTTCAAAGATTATAAGCCTATGGCGCTTTTCAGCTGGATTGCGATAGCGCTCGTAATCATCGGCCTAGTTACAGGTGCGCCCGTTGTAGCCGAATATGCCGAAACGGGTTTGGTGCCGCGTCTTCCAACCGCAATTCTCGCACTCGCGTTTGTGCTTACCGGCCTGCTTTCGTTTGTGAGCGGTCTCATCTTGGATACTGTGGTTAATGGTACCCGCAAGGAATATGAGCTTGCCGTTATCGAAGCGTACCGCACATACGGGAAAAGTGAATGAGTTTCGCCCCTGGGGCATG
>CADBQL010000274.1 GCA_902796815.1 uncultured Coriobacteriaceae bacterium
GCCCTGTCCAACGAGCGTTTGCTGCAGGTATTCGACGAGGTCGAAAAGCGTATTCCAACTGTGAACAGCTACGGTGGCTTTTGCCGTTTGGGTGACATCGCAAAAAAAAGCGACGAGGAGCTCGCTGAACTCGTGGCACGCGGCGTCAATGATTTGGCATTCGGCGCTGAAAGCGGCCATGATGGCGTGCTCGCGTTTATGCGAAAAGGCCAGACAGCTGCCGACATCGTGGAGCAGGCACGGCGCATGCGCGAGGTAGGGATGTCGTTTACGTTCTTCTATCTCGCAGGACTCGCCGGGGCGGGAAAGGGCGCCGAGAACGCTGTCGCCTCGGCGCGCGTGTTCAGCGAAGCTCGTCCGACCACGATTCTGATCGTCACGTTGACACCAGCCAAAACCTGGCCCCTTTCCGAAGATATCGCTGCAGGCCGATGGGCGCCCGCCTCCGAAGTCGAAACCGCTCAGGAGATTCGCACGTTCATCGAGCACCTCGACTGCGATGCGCAAATCATTTGCTCGCATGACACCGACGTCATCCGATTTGACGGAAAGCTCCCTGGCGACAAGGACAAAATGCTCGCCTTGATGGACAACCGCATTCCCAAAATCAACGAGAAGGCGGCTCGGCTCATGCGCGAGATGATTCACAAGGCCACGTTCTAGCCGGCGCCATCTAGGGAGCCTCACCGAACCGCCAGGTTATTTCTATACCTTCTTGAGCACGAAGTGACTGCGGCGGGTCTCGATGATGCCTGCTTTTTGCATGCGCGAAAGCTCGGCGGATAGCGCGCTTCGGTCTACGCCCAGGTAATCGGCCAGTCGCTGGCGGTCATAGGGTATGTCGAATTCGAGCGAGCCGGCGCGCTCCGACTCGTACGACAGGTAGGCGAGCACCTTGCCGCGAATCGTGCGCGGCGCGGCGTGGAAAATCCTACGCGAAAGCTCGAGATTGCGCCGCGCGATGATGGCCGTCATGTTCGTGCTGGTGCGGCTGTGGTTGGGACAGACGCGTGAGCAGGTTGTCAGCACTTTTTGAAGATGCAGGAACATGATGACGCTATCTTCCGATGCGACGACGTCGACCATGAGCGGTTCATCCGAAACGGCCGCATAAGCCTCTCCAAACAGTTGCCCCGGGCCGTCGGTGCCGATGACGTTGACGTTCCCCCATGCGTCGACGTTTTCGATGCGCACGCGGCCTTCGAGGACGAAGCCGATGTAGTGAATAACATCGCCCATGTGGTGAATGTAGGCGCCGGCTTTGTAATGCCGCGTATACGCGTCGAGGCAGCCGAGCATACCGCGGACTTCTTCGGGAGTCGATCCTTTGAAGAGGGGCGTGTTCGCCAAAAAAGCGCTGTAATCCTTATCATTTTCCATGCGGGCCTCCATCTGCTTGCTATGCCGCATACACCCTACAAATCATACTGTATTCCGAGGTAAATACCTACCTACCAAAAGCGTTGGGAGCCTACCGAATTTCGCAGCCTATTATCGAATTGTGTTGTAGCGACAACATACATGCTCATCTTTTTACGATACTATACTTTTGGGTTATCAGAGGGGAAAAGGAGGTACCGGATGAGCGAAGAGAACAAAGTCGCCGATGCAACCCCTGAAGGAGTCGCCCAGGAAGACAAGCAGGTTCCCGCTCCCAAGAAGAAGAACCGTAAAGCGGTGATTGCAGGAATTGTTGTAGCGGCCGTCGCGGTAATTGGTCTTGGTTTTAACGCATGGCATGAGACGCCTGAATTCTGCGTGTCGATTTGCCATACGCCGATGGCCGATACCTATCTGGAGACGCTGTATGCAAATCCGTATGAGCCGGCGGTTGACAAGTGGGGCAACGAGGTTGCCAAGGCTGACTCGATGTTGGCCAGCAAGCATGGCGCTATGGGCAAGAAGTGCATGGATTGCCACGTTCCCGCTCTCGAAGAGCAGGTCACGGAGGGCATCGAGTGGATGCAAGGTAACTATTACAATCCGCTGAGCGAGCGCGATCTCGCGCGCTTGGTGTTTTACCGCGGCGTAGGCGAGACCGAGTTCTGCCTCAATTCGGGTTGCCATAACATTACGAAGACGGGCCTTACGGAAGAGACCAAGAGTTTTGCGCGCAATCCGCATTCGTGGCATCACAACGAATACACCTGCAGTGACTGCCATAAGGGCCATCGCGCTTCGATCATGGTGTGCTCGCAGTGCCACGAAGATGCCGAAGTTCCTGATGGATGGCTTACGTGGGATGAGTCGAAGAACCTCGAGACCCAGTACATGAACTGGAACGACGAGAAGTTCCTCCTCGAGTCGTAAAGGCTGAGGCGTAAGAAGCGAGTTGGTTCAAGCATGGGTGCCGGGAAAATCATAGCTGGAGTAGCGGCGGCGCTGGTTGCAGCGGAAGGTGTGTTTTCGGTTTCGGCCAACAACTCGTCGCGCCTGTTGCGCCCGCCCGGAATTCAAGGCGAAGCCGATTTCATGGCGCGCTGTATCAAGTGCGGAAAGTGCATCGAGGCATGCCCGTATGCGGTGCTGCATGCCGCAGGCCCGCTCGAGGGCGCAGCGGCAGGGACGCCTTACATCAATCCGCGCGAGCAGGCGTGCCGGCTTTGCAAGGGTTTCCCTTGCGTCGAGGTGTGCCCAACCGGCGCATTGCGCGACGTGGTCGAACGCGCAGATCCCAAGGCGGGTTATGCCCTCATCGACGAGCAGGTATGCATAGCCTACCAGGGCTATCGTTGCGAGGTGTGCTATCGGGTGTGCCCGCTAATCGACCAGGCAATTACGATCGATTTCCAGACTATGGAGCAGGACGACATTCACACGAAGTTTATTCCGACCATCGACAGGCACTACTGCACAGGCTGCGGTCTGTGCGTAGAGCGTTGCGCGGTAAGCGAGCCGTACGTGCCGATTCGCATCGTCACGCGCGCCGAGCAGGAGCGCGACGCATCAAGATAACGAGTACCAAACGTGCGGACTTGCGCTGCAGGCTCGCTACGAGGGGATTAATGAGTTACCGGGCTACTCTGGTGGCTCATCGAGGGAAAGGTAAGCGAAGCTATGGGCATGAGTATTTCAAGGCGTAACTTCGTCAAATCGACGGCCATTGCCATGGCCACCGCCGCAGCTGCCGGCTCCGTTGCTGGCATGGCGGGTTGCGCGGCCAAAGTCAACGAGCCGCTCAACGGCGAATCGGTTACGAAGACGCTTGCCGTATGCCGCTTCTGCGGTTGCGGTTGCGGTGTTATCGTCGAATCGCTCAAGGGAAAGGTCGTCGCTGTGTACGGCGACCCGGAGAACGACTCCAATCGCGGCTTGAACTGCGTCAAGGGTTATTATTTGAGCAAGATTCTGTATGCGGAAGATCGCCTGACCAAGCCGCTCATCCGTGAGGATAACTCTACAAAGGGCACTGACGAGGGCTTCCGCGAGGCGGAATGGAGCGAAGCGCTCGACCTCGTCGCATCCAAGTTGCGCGAGACGTGGAAGGCCGATAAGAGCCGTCTGGCCTACTGGGGATCTGGTCAGCAGCCTATCACCGAGGGCTACATTACATCCAAGTTCTGGAAGGCGGGCTTGCGCTCCAACAATATCGACCCGAATGCGCGCTTGTGCATGGCGTCTGCTGTCGTCGGTTTCATGAATGTATTCCAGACCGACGAGCCGGCCGGCTGCTATGCCGACATCGACCATGCGGACGTGTTCATCACCTGGGGCGCGAACATGGCCGAAGCGCACCCGATGCTGTATTCGCGCGTCATGGCCCGCAAGATTTCCGACCCGAGCGTCAAGCACTACGACGTCAGCACGCTCGGAACGCGCACGGGCGCGACGGCCGACAAGGTCATCCTCTTCGGCAACAACGGCGAC
>CADBQL010000275.1 GCA_902796815.1 uncultured Coriobacteriaceae bacterium
CGAACCGTTCGCCACATTGTACCAGCGCAACGCGGCAGGCGCTCCTCCTTCATTCGAATCGCTCAAATACGCTATGGTGACGATCGCGATGCGGCTCTCCGGGCGCGCGCTGGAGGTGCCCTCCGCTCCGGCGCGGCCTAACCGCTCGTCGTTCGGGCGCGGCAGGCCGCGAACTCGCTCGCTTCGCTCGCTCAGACAGCGCGTCCTGACCGCCGCGCCCTCCCTCCTCGCAGGCCGCGAAGTCGCGGGGGGCGCCTCAAGCGCAGGCGCAGTGAGGTGCATCGACGCGTTTTTCACGGGTAGGCCTTCTGGGGCGTTTGTCATTGCTCGAGGCGCTCGAGAAAGCGTTCGAGCGCTGCGCGACCGGCGTCGTCCCATTTGAAGACGCCTGCACATTCGAGCACCTGCATAAACAGCGCGCCCACATCGTCGCGCGAAAGACCGCGCTCCTCCATCGTGCGCTGCACGCGCGGTGGCAGAATCGCCAAGCCCATAACTTCGATGAGGCCGATGTTTTCTTTTTTGATATGATGCAGCCCCTCATGCGCATGAAACACCCCAAGCGGATGCTGCTCGTCGGTGATGTTGCAGCGTAGCGCCAGGTCGAGTTGAAAGATGCCGTCCTCGACCCGCAGAATCGGCGTAATCGTGTTATGGACTTTCACAAGGGTCCCGTCGCTCGCCCGGCATCGCCTGGACGTTCCCCCCGTGACTCCGGAATCGATACCGACAAGCGGGTCGTCGTAAACACACCATGCGTCCAATACGGCACATGCAGCGCCGACTAAACGCGCGCGATCGCGGCCCACGAGCCTGATCACGGACATGGGCCATTTGACGATGCCCGCCTCGACGTCAGCGAACCCGCGAATCTTCACATCTCTGAACAGCGGAGCTTTTTGCATGGCAAACATGTGGCCGCCGCCTTGGAAATGATCGTGCCCGAGAATCGATCCACCCACGAGCGGCAAGTCGGCGTTGCTGCCGAAGAAGTATCCTGGAAAAAGCCCGACAGCGTCAAACAGGCACTCGAATGCCGCACGGTCGATATGCATTGGCCTGTGTTCCCAGGTCATCGCGATGCAATGCTCGCTGTAATACGCATATGGGCTAAACCATAGCGCCCACGGCTCGCCGCCGAGTTCGATGCGATGAGCATAACCGCACCCGACATCGGCTTCGGTTACGCAAAGCGGGCACGCACGCAAGAATCCCGTTGCAGGATCGACGTAACTCGCCTCCCCCGCTGCCGCCCGTTTATCGTCAGCCGCGATAGAGCGAGGGTCTTTTTCGGGCTTGCTGAGGTTGATCGTTATCTCGACTGAACCCCATTCGGTCTGCGTTTCCCAGCAGATGTTGCGTGCGACATCCGCGAGCTTCACGAAACCATGCTCGCAACTTGCCTGGTAAAACGCCTGTGTATCAAAGGGCATTTTCATCTTTACCGCACCTTGCAACGTGCCGCGAGCGCCTCGAGAGAGCGTGCATAGCGCTCGCGCATTGGAGGCGTCCACGTGTCCATATCATCAGACGTCAATAGCACGTGCCCCAAATCCGCGTATGCCACGAGCCGTTCAAAGCGCTGCCCATCGCTCAAGCGCACGTCTGGACGCAGGTAAAACACATCGGGGTCGTTTCCAAACGCACGCCCATCGAGCGGGGCTCGCGCATACGTGTTGGAAAGCGAATACCTCGCCGAAGCGCGATCTCGACGGCTGAGGCGCGCGTGTCTGCCCCCATTCCAATCAAGGCAAACACTGCACCCGATACGACAATAATCGAGTTTGCCGAAAGCGCTCGCGAGCGGTACCCCGCTTCCGATAATAAGCGTTTGCTCGCCAGCTCCTTTTCGCAAAAGATCGATTGCATCTGACATGAGCTCGCCGCGGTTGAGGCCAGCGTGCTCCATCATGCACGCCCCATGGAGGATATCGGCTTTCAGGAGGGAAAAGCCCCATTCGCGGGTGATTGTCTGCAACACGTTGAGGATATAGCTTCGCACCTCGACGTTACGGGTATCGAGCACATAACCCCCGCTCCAATGCGACCTCGCCATGAGCAGGTCTCCTCGATCGTCACGCAGAAGCCACTCCGAACGCTCTCGGAACAGACGCGAATTCCGTTCGCAAACGAACGGCGCTATCCATAACCCTGGGACGAAACCCGCATCTCGAATTCGACCCGCAAGGGACACGAGACCCCGCGGAAATCGCAGCGCATCCACATCAAGCCAATCCCCAACTGGACAGTATCCACCGTCAATCTGGAATACCTTGAGCACCCCATCGAGGGCATGTCCGCCTAATTTCGAAAGAGCCCTCGTCACGCCATCGAGATCGCCCAAAAGCTTCTCCTCGTCAATGGCATCATAGTGGCGATACCAACTCGTGTACCCGACAAGCGGCCGCACGTCATGCACTCGAATCCCGGCGAGCTCGAACCAGCGGTCGTAGCACGTCCCCATCGATCCCCGCGTGATCGCATAGCGCGCCAGCTCGGCAACCTCGCCTTGCAACAATGGTCTCTGGGGGCATTCCGTCTCGAGCGCTACGCATCCAGCACGTGCATCCGTCCTGATGAGGGTAAAACCGCGCGTTTCGTCAAGCGAACCTACGAGCACCATCCCATCCCCGCGCCTGAATGTCGCGTAGCTGAACCCATGCATGCGCCCGCGCCGTGGCGCATACGATGCAAACCCGTAATCTCCGTCTTCATCGGGTGCTGGGCGATGTGCGAGCGTTTTCGGCTTACTTTGCTTTCCGCCCATACGCGACCAGGCGGAAAGCTCAGCTGTCCGGGTCCACGACTGATAGCCGTTTAGCAACACGAGCTCATCACTGGCAAAGGCGTGGCGCAACTCGACACGCAAGGAGCGCAAGCGCAGCTCGCGCTTCGGCTCAATCCGAACCGAAAGCACCTCCCCATCGAAGGCCACGCGCACGTACCCCGCCGCATCTCCAACGGTATCCGCCGAGGCGTCGCCTCCCTCATCTCGAGAATCGTCAGACATGAGCTCAAAGAACTCTTCGAATACCCCAATATTTCCACTGAGCGGCTCTTCCGACACGCACATCCTGCGCGGCTGCATAACAGGCGCTTTCAAGCGATTGCCCGAAGAAGCACCGCTATCTGCCAGCGGCTCTTCACCTAAACTGTATTCGAGCCTGAGCAAGACCGGCTCCATCGCCGCCCGCGCCCCGTAAGCCATTTTTGAATCGACCATCACCTATGCCCCTTCAAGCTCCTCACGCGTAACGGTGTCCACAATGCGATTAAGCACCGACCGCTCATGGTAGCCCAAGAACACAATCATGCTAAGTAAGCAGAAAATGCAGGCCACAAGTGTCGTGATGCGATATTTGACATCTCCTATGTCCATGGCGATGATGCCCGTGAACACGAGCATCGACACCGCTTGCCCCAGTTTCATGTCAAACGTGCGCACTGCATAGAACATGCCCTGACGCGCCTCTCCAGTTTCGCATGCATCCAAATCAGCGATATCAGCGACAACCGCTTGGGGCAAAACACCCAAAATCGAGAGCGGAACCGAAGCCAACAGCGAAATGGATACTGCCCATACCTCACAAGGCATGTCCACGATGCCCGAAAGCCCCGTCATGCCAAACGCCACCGCAAAGAAGGCGAAAGCAAACACCATAAGCTTTTTCTTCCCCAGGCGTTTGGCCAGTATGTTCACTGGAATATAGAGCACAAAGGCCACGAACATCATGAGCACGATCAAAATCGTGCTCCAAGCGATGTCGAGCCCCATGAGCTGCGTCACATAGAACAGAATGCCGGTTTGAAACATCGTGAATGCAACCCAGTACAGCAGGTCAGATACAATAAACGTCCTAAACTCGGTATTTTTCACCGTTTTGACCAAGCTTGCGAGTGCGGGCGATTCGGAAGGAGCCGTATCTGCATACGCATGCTCGTCTATGCAAAACGACGGAATCAACATGCAAACGACCGCGATAATCGCAAGCCCCGCAATGGCAATGCGAAAACCACCCGCAACGCCAAACGTCGGAAACAGGGCAGAAGCGACCGTCGGAACCGTGTACGCAAACGCCGTGCCGATGAAATACGTTGCAGATATGAACGTCGATACGTTGATGCGAAGCACCTGCGTGCTCCCAAGCTCGGGGATGAGCGCGTTGTACGGCGTGCAGTAGCAGGTCATGCACACGTAGAACAACAGCATCATAACGGCTAGGAACACACTGTTCATCCAACTCACGCCTTCAACAGGCGAGACGAAGACCAGCACGGTCACGATGCCGAATGGCACAGCTGAATAGCGCATAAACGGTATGCGTCGCCCCAGACGATGCCGACAGCGATCCGATAGAGACGCGATGAGCGGATCGGTAATGGCGTCAAACACACGACCGAACGAGGAAATCGCACCGATCACCGTCAAAAACCCCATGAAGACGGTCGACTGGACTATGAACAGCATATGCCCCTGGTCAAGAAGCGAGTCATCGGGCATGTAGTAGTACACAAGACAATTTGATATGACACCCGAAAGCGCAGCCCAACCCATCTGCCCAAGCGCAAACAGCCACAGAGTTTTGTTTGACGCGGTCTTCTTTTTCATTTGGATGCCCTTTCGCGAATATAATATCACAAGCATCTAAACCAGCTCCGAAGAGGACCCATGACCTCAGATTGAGTAACCACGCCAAAAGGAGGCATCATGCGTGAAGGAAGCGCACCCAATTTCTGCCCGCCCGTCAACGAAGGCGACGTCTTCGAATTCGAAGACGAAAAAGGCGATGTCGTCGCCCTTGAATTCCTCGGACTCGTGATTCACAACGAGCGCCGCTATGGCTTCTTCTTCCCCATCTCGGAAGACGAGCCCGCTCTTTCGGACGGCGAGGTCGTACTGCTCGAGGTGCTCGACGTCGATGAAGACGGCCAGCCCATCGAGTTCGAGTTCGTCGAGGACGAATCCATCGCCCAAGAAGCTTTCGAGGCATTCCGCGAAGCCGCCAAAGACCTCTACG
>CADBQL010000276.1 GCA_902796815.1 uncultured Coriobacteriaceae bacterium
CATTTACAATCCTGCGCGCGTTATCCATCCGATGAAACGCGAGCGCCAATACCGTGGACAAGACGATAAATGGGAGCAGATTTCGCTTGACGAGGCGCTTGACATCATCGAGAAGAAGTACTGGGAATGCGTAAAGAAGTACGGACACGAAAGCGTTCTCGTCTATACCGGCACAGGCCGGAACGGCGGCGTAACGTCGGGATCGAACCTCGCCGCGCTCGTGTTCAATACGCCTAACTACTGCTATACGCAATCTGGCTACGCGTGCTACTTGCCGCGCATGGCGGCGAGCGTGTACACGTCGGGCATCGCTTACACCGAGGTGGACTATGCCGGCACGCTCGAGGGGCGCTATGACGATCCGATGTACAGAGTTCCCGAGGTCATCGTGCTGTGGGGCAAGGATCCGCTGCCGTCGAACCCCGATGGCTTGTTCGGTCACTCCATCATCGACATGATGAAGCGCGGTGCGAAGCTCATCACGGTTGATCCGCGCGTGAATTGGGTTTCCACGAGAGCCGACTACCATCTGCGCCTGCGTCCGGGCACCGATGCTGCGCTGGGCATGGCCATGTGCGATACCATTATCAAAGAAAAGCTTTACGACGAGGAATTCGTCGAGTGCTTCTGCTACGGTTTCGACGAGTTCGCCGAGCGCTGCGCGACAATGCCCGCGGAAAAAGCTGTCGAGATCACCGGCGTTCCAGCCGAGGATATTCGCGGGGCTGCGCGCCTGTATGCCAATGCAGCGCAGGCGACGGTTTCATGGGGCCTTGCCGTCGACCAGCAAACCAACGGCATGCAAGTTGGGCATCTGATCGTGGCCTTAACGGCAATCACTGGTAACATCGACAAGCCGGGCGGCCAGCTCGTCGCGGGCGCGGGAACCACCGTTACTGGTGGCGAGAACGAGGACGAAGGCATGTCGGCTCTCATGCGCGTCGACGACGACGAATTGCACATGAAGATGATCGGCATGAAAGAGTATCCGGGGTACTGTGGTTTTTGCAACAACTCGCATGCTGACCTTACTCTGCGTGCCCTTCAGACCGACGAGCCCTACCATCTGAGCTTCGCTATGATTATGAACAGCAACTTCGGGGCAAACTCTGCGGCGCAACCGAAGGACTGGATCGAGGCGAGCGCCAAATGCCTTGATTTCGCATTTGCGCTCGATACCGTCATGACACCTTCGATTCAGGCTGTTGCCGACGTCTTCATACCGCTTGCGACGACGGCCGAGTCCGAGACGGTCGTGTCAGTCAACTATGGTGCGACGCCCGTTTACCGTGGATTCCAGAATCCTGCTATCAAGGTGGGAGAGTGCATGGGCGATGCTGAATTTGCCGCTGTGATGGGTCAGCGTCTGTGGCCCGAAAAGTTTGCGAAGCTTGGCATCCACGATACCGCGACGTTCCTCAATTACGTTTGGCTGGGCAAGGAGGACTACAACGAACTCGCCCCAACAGTTCTCAACCAATACGATCATGAATACTTCAAGTACAAGAAGGGCAAGATGCGCTCGGATGGCGGCTTGGGCTTTGAGACCCCAAGCGGGCGCATTGAGCTATGGTGCAGCGCCTACGCCCAGTTTGGCGATGATCCGCTGCCCTATTTCGAAGAGCCTCATTTCAGCCCTCGGAGCGAATCGGAGTACATGAAGCCCGAGTATAAGGAGCAATATCCCTTCGTTCTTACATCGGGTGCCCGCACGTATTGCTTCTTCCATTCCGAAAACCGCCATGTGCCTATCCTGCGCGAGATCAACCCAGATCCGCGCGTTGAGGTCAATCCAAAGACTGCTTCACGTTTGGGTATATCCGATGGCCAGTGGTGCCGCGTGTACAACATGTTCGGAGAATGCTACCTGAAAGCAAAGGTTTCGCAAATCGTCGAGGAAAACGTCATCCATGCGCAGCATGGTTGGTGGTTCCCCGAAGAGGATCCGAGTGCGCCTGCTTTGTTCCAAACGTTACGTTGCCAGATCAATAACCTGATTCCCGCTTTCCACAACGGAAAGATCGGCTTCGGCGCTCCGTTCAAATCGATTATCTGCAACATCGAGCCGACCGATAAGAATTTCGACACCGATATGCAGATGATCCAAGAGAAGTTTAGGAGGATCGATTAACCATGGCGTACGGACTTCTGATTGATTACGAGCTTTGCAGCGGTTGCCAGTCGTGCGAGGTCGCCTGCAAGATGGAAAAGAACCTGCCCGTGGGCAAGTGGGGTATCCGCGTTCATGATGATGGCCCTTGGCAGATGGATGATTCGAAGAATTCCGGGCGGGCGTTTAACTGGAATAAGATTCCGGTTCCGACGGATTTGTGCGACCTGTGCGTTGAACGCACGAGCCGTGGGCGCGAGCCAGTATGCGTTCATCATTGCCTGGCAAACGTGATGAGATTCGGTACAGTCGATGAGCTGGCGCGTTTGATGGATGGAAGCATGAAACAGGTGCTGTTCGTTCCGAGCAACCAGTAATTACTGTTTGAAAGGATGCTGGTCATGAGGAAAGAGGAGCGGCTGGGCAAGTATGCGCTGATTCGCTACCGCGGGGGAGCCCTCGGGGAGGATCCCGTGGAGGACTGCTCGAAAGGCGAGCCGCAGCGCGTGCGTATCGGCTATTGCGAGGTGCCCAACGGCATAGACAATGCGCTGTTCGAGATGGAGATAGGCGAATCAGGGACTGTTGTGGTATCGCCCAACCTCGGTTATGGGGACTATGACCCCAATGGCTTGCGTGTCGTGTCTCGAAACGAGATACCAGATGGCTACAATCTCGATGTTGGATCGGTGCTCGGCTGGCGCAGTCCCATCACACGCCAGGTTTTGCCTGTGCGCGTGGTGGAGGTATTTGACGATTATGTCAAGCTTGACTATAACCATCCACTTGCCGGCAAATCCCTCGAGTATTGGATAGAACTCGTCGATATCGTTGATGAATAACGTGTCCTTGATGGGTGCCCTGCCGTATGGGTGGGGCACCTTGTATATATGAAAGACTACTGAGGGCGGGTATGTGCTACGGATGCAACTTCTGCAATCGATGCGGGAAGCTCGATAAAAGACTTGTGGAAAACTCGGTTCGCACGTGTCCACGTTGCGGCGTATCTGTCAACGATGACGCCCGATCCTGCCCGAACTGCGATTTGTCCATACCGCCTTTGTCGGCGAAACCTGGCGTGCGTGTCGATATGGGCCAATCTGCTGCTGAGCAAGCGGCTTATTGCTGAAGCGCAATCGAAAGCCGCAGGTAGAACAGCTCGTCTTGGTCCTTGAAGTCGAGTCCCGTTATCTCGCAGATGCGCTTGAGGCGGTATTTCAGCGTGTTGAGGTGAACGTGCAGCTGGCGTGCGCATTCCACCTGGTTGCAACCGGTTGATGCGTAGGTGCCAAGCGTCTTGGCGAGTTCCGATTTCGACTCGGCGTCGTAGGCAGTGAG
>CADBQL010000277.1 GCA_902796815.1 uncultured Coriobacteriaceae bacterium
CATAAAGCGCACACTGTCGTCACGGCCGACGATGCCATCGCCCACCATCGCAACATCACCTGATATGCGCAGAAGATGATTGAAGACACTGCTCGATGCACCGTCGTAATAGTAAGGGTACACGTTGCCAGTCATATACAGCGGTATCCACGCCTCGAATCTCAGCATCGTTTCCGGCAGCGGACGATCCATGTCGTCGATGACAAATATACGCACGCCCTTCTTGAGCAGCCGAGCCATGCTGATCATCCATTCACGCGCGAATTCCAAATCCCATGCAAGCTGCTTCATCGGCATATCGCTGTACATGATCAGATCATCGTTTGATTTCGAGAACAGAGCAGCCTTGAGGAAATCCAGTTCGGCTTGCATTATTTGCCCATAACCCAAATATGTGTGCGAAGAAGGCACACGCGCTGGAGAAATCGGCTCTCCATCTGCCTCAAAATCGAAGAGGCGTTGGTAGTCGTTCAAATCGAACTCTGCAATGTGCTCCAAGAACATCTCAACCGGATCGCAAGGCGCTCGGCGATTCGTCGACAGCCATAGCGCGATTGCCTTTGCGCGTTCCTCAACGTCTTCGATTGCACACCAGTCCACCCCGGTAAGCAGAGCGAGGCTCTCGTTCTCGGAAACACCGTCGAGACGCCTGGCCATCGCCGCTGAAACTCCGGCGATAAACGTGCTCATATTCGAGGGACGCCTTTGACCTGAGAAAATCCGAGATATGTACGAAGCGTCAAAATTGAGCTCGCGAGCGAAAACCGTACGTCGCATTCCAACCGCATCGACTAGCGCATTGAGGTTTGCAAGAAACGTCGCATGGCTCACGCTTATGCCGCTTATGGACATCGCCAACGACTCGAGCACTTCATTCTCGTCGAAGGCTCCATCCGAGAGCGCCGCTATACCCTTGGCTAGTTGCGCCACCTGCCTTCCAGAGGAATCCGGCGTGCGCCCACCCGTGCGATAGCGACTGATAGCGGCAGAAGACACACCTGACGCCTCGGCCAACTGCTTAGCAGTGCAACCGATCTGTTCGATGTATCTATTAAGGCGTTTGTCAAAACACATCGCGTCACCACCACCTTAGCAACGCTAGATAGATGTTCCCTGATAGTCAAAGCACACTCTAAGTATGACACATGCAAGCCGATACAACCCACGCATATCATTATCGTTGGGAAAAATGACCAAGCGAGAAGCCCGCAGCGATGATGGGCGGGATGTAGGACAACCAACCTAGCCCACTCCATACAGAACCGAGAAAGCCCGACGGGCATCGGGCTTTCTCATGCTTTAGTAGCGTGCGCGTTCGTCTAGTGGCGCTTGCAGTGCTTGTGCTTGCGATGGACCTTGCGACCCTTACCCTTGCCGTCGATGCCTGAATCCTTCAGGCCAACGATCAATTTCTCGGTAATGGCATCGAGCTGGGCGCGCTCGTCCGCGCTCAGGGCGGAGAGGATCTTCTCGGCAGTCTTGTCCTGGGCGGCTTCGTGCTTCTCGGCGAGCTTCTTGCCCTCTTCCGTGAGCTTGACGGCGTAAACCTTTTTCTCGCCGGCATCCTTGATAGTCACGTAACCGTTGCGCTCGGCCTTGCGCACGATGCCCTTGAGCGTCCCGCGGCTCATGCCCAACACCGCCACGAGCTCGCGCTGGGTAGCCCCGTCGTTGTCGAGCAGGACGCGCAGCAGCGCGCCCTGACCGCGCTTGTAGCTCTTCGGTCCGTTCTTACGCTGTGCCAGGCGAATGAGCTTGCCAGCCTTCTTGTACTTCACGAGCGTCTTCGAGTAATCGTTCATAATCATCTCCTTGTTTTATTGCTCTTCGGAAATCGCACTCGGCGATCATTTCGCACGAAGCGTAACTATAGCGCTTAACGCCAGCCTTGGTTATTTATCCACTTAACGCACACAGTATAATTATTTTACCTGGTTACTACCATGTTTGTTTTATCTCTAAATAATGAGAAAACCATCGGCTTGATCACAAATCATCATGTTCTGCCACGATTCGCACCGAATGCGGAGTCGAAATCACCGTCTGGCAATTGCTATATGCGCTCGACATCCGCAATATGCAAAGAGCCATCCGAAAGCGTAATCGTCACGCGATAGCCTTCGCAATTGCCCACATGCCAATCGTAGTAGCTTCGCTCATCACCCGAGAAATGCGAGAGAAACGCCATGATGGTCCCACCGTGCGCCACGAGGTAAACAGCGTGTTCGCCAGACTCGATTGCCTTGCGCAGAAAACGCTCCATCGCAGCACACACGCGGGTATCGAACTGCGCTTTCGATTCGCCACCTGGACACGCGCCCGTGCACCAGCTGTCCACCCATGCACGATAGTCATCGTCATCGGCCATCTCGTCAGCGCTTCGCCCCGAAAAGGCGCCGAAGTCCATTTCCTCTATGCCGTCGAGCACAACTTGCTCGGCATGGGGAAACAGCGCGTCAGCCGTCTGCTGCGTGCGCACGAGCCGCGTCACGTACACGCGCTTCACATCTGCAAACCCCAATGGCGCAAAACGGCGAGCTGCCTCGAGCGCAAGCTCGCGACCGGAATCGCTCAACGGCTCGTCGTCTCTCGAGCCGACGTAGCGCTTAAGCG
>CADBQL010000278.1 GCA_902796815.1 uncultured Coriobacteriaceae bacterium
TCGCGCTCGAGCCGTTCGTCAAAGCCCATGAGGAAAACCGCCCCCTGCAAATCTTTGACCTCGCGATCCCGCGCGATATCGATCCTGCAATTGAGGAGGTGCCAGGTTGCGTCGTCAACGATATCGACAGCTTCTCGACGCAGATTGGCGATGAGAACAAGCAGGCCATTGCTGCAGCGCAGCGGCTTCTGGACTCCGGCATGAACGAATTCTGGGAGTGGACGCGCCGCCGCGAGGCTATGGCGCACATCAAGCCGCCAGCTGGTGCGATGTTTCCGATGTTCTTCGACGTCAGCGACAAGCACGCTGTGTTCGTTGGCGGCGGCACAATCGCCTTGCGCCGCGTGCGCACGCTGCTGCCGTTTGTCAACGACATCACGGTGTACGCGCCCGATTTCTCGCCCGAACTGGAGCAGTTCGCGGCTGGCGACCTTATCACGCTCGTGCGCAAGCCGTACGAGCCGGATGTGCTCGAAGGTGCTGACCTGGTGTTTGCGTGTACGAACAGCTGCGAGCTCAACGACGAGATCTGCGATGAATGTCATCGTCGCCATATTATGGTCAACGTATGCAGCGACCGTTTCAAATGCGATTTCCACTTCCCCGGTGTAGCGTCGCACGGCAACATGGTCGTGGGCGTGAGCGCCGGCGGAAAGGACCATCGTCGCGTAAGGCAGCTGCGCGCTCGCATCGAACAGATTTTGAACGAAGAAGATTGGTGATGATGACAAGAAGTCGGGTTTTTTGTCATCAAGCATTTTAGTCGACAATATGCGGGCTTGCGGTTGAGGCTCGACTATGAGCTGACAAAATGAGTCGACATTACCTGGAGCAGAATAAGTCGTGAGTCGGCATCGATTCATCCAAAAAGGAAGGGTGAGATTTTGAAAATAACGATCGGCAGCCGCGACAGCAAACTAGCAGTGCGGCAGAGCGAAATGGTCATCGAGTTCTTGCGCAGCGCGCATCCGGAACTCGAGGTGGGGCTCGAGACCTTCAAGACGACGGGCGATAAGATTCTCGACCAGCGCCTTGATCAAATCGGCGGAAAGGGACTGTTCGTCAAAGAGCTCGATGCGGCGTTGCGGGCGGGCGCATGTGATTACACGGTGCACAGCTGCAAGGACCTTCCGATGGAAATACCCGAAGACCTGCCGCTTGTATGCTTTTCGGCGCGCGAAGACCCGCGCGATGTGCTCGTGTTTCCGCAAGGGGCAAGCGAGCCCGATTGGGAAAAGCCCATCGGTACGTCTTCGCGCCGTCGTGAGATTCAGCTGAAGGAGCTGTTCCCCGAGGCTCGTTTCGAAAGCGTGCGCGGAAATCTCCAAACGCGTCTGCGCAAGCTTGACGAGGGGAACTACGGTGCGCTCGTGCTGGCGGCGGCAGGCCTGAAGCGCATGGGTCTCGAGGAGCGTATCGGGCGCTATCTGGAGCCCGACGAGGTCATCCCGTCGGCCGCCCAGGGAGTGCTTGCAATCCAGGGACGCTGCGATGCCGACGCGACGCTGTTCGAGGGCTTCGCCGATCCGAGTGTGGCCATCGCCGTCAGCGCCGAGCGCGCCTTCGTGAAGCGATTGGATGGCGATTGCACGTCGCCAATAGCAGCTCATGCGAGGATTTCGGGCGATACGCTCGAGTTCCTAGGCTTGTATTACGACGAAGAATCTCAGCAGATGCGGCGCAGTCGCATCGAAGGGCCTGCGAGCGAGGCAGTCAAGCTCGCATGCGAACTCGCCGACCGCTTGCTTGCCGGTGAATAGAGGAAACGGGGCTTTTCCCACAATGAGAAACGCCTCTGGGGCGTAGAATGAATCGTATCCTGGATGAGTCACGCCCCGGGGGCGCGACTCATGCGGGGAGTGCGACTCATAACAAGAAATGGAGATCGCTATGGAACATCAAATGGGCAAGGTTTGGCTCGTCGGCGCAGGTCCGGGCGATGCGGGGTTGTTCACGCGCAAGGGCTACGACGTGCTTCAGGATGCCGATGTCGTGGTCTACGATGCGCTCGTAGGCGATGGGGTGCTCACGCTCGTGCCGGAAGCAGCCCGCAAGATTGACGTGGGAAAACGTGCCGCAAACCATACGATGCCCCAAGAGCAGATCAGTCAGGTGCTGCTCGACGAGGCGCTCGCGGGAAACAAGGTCGTGCGTCTCAAGGGCGGCGACCCGTTTGTGTTCGGCCGCGGAGGCGAGGAGCTCGAGCTCTTGTGCGAGCACGGCGTGCCTTACGAAGTCGTGCCCGGCATCACATCGGCCATCGCGGTGCCCGCTTACAATGGCATCCCGGTGACGCATAGGGATTTCACCTCGTCGCTGCATATCATCACCGGCCACAAGCGCGCCGGCGCCGATTACGACATCGATTTCGAGGCGCTCGTGCGCACGAAGGGAACGCTCGTCTTCCTGATGGGCGTGCGCTCGTTGCCCGACATCATGGCAGGCCTCATGGACGCGGGCATGGATCCCGCTACGCCTGCTGCGGTGCTGCAAGAAGGCACGACGGCTGGTCAGCGCCGCGTCGTGGCCACGGTGAATACGCTCGAGGACGCTGCGCGCGAGGCGGGCATACAGGCGCCGGCCATCATCGTCGTCGGAGGCGTGTGCGGACTTGCCGACCAGTTCGCCTGGCATGAGGCGCTGCCGCTTCATGGCCGCAAGATCCTCGTCACGCGCCCGGCTGAGCTCATTTCGACGATGTCGGAGCGCTTGCGTAA
>CADBQL010000279.1 GCA_902796815.1 uncultured Coriobacteriaceae bacterium
ACTGGCGTAGTGCGGCGCCCTTGCTGCAAAGCGACCCATGCGAGTGCGGCGCCTCTTTCATGCCCGCGACCTTGATGATCTTGCCGTCTTTCACGTACAAGTCCATCCCGCATTGCGTGTTCGGGTCGCAAATCGCGCAGAGCGACTTTCGAATTTCGATGCCGGTGTCGGGTCCTGGCACCTTGCCTTTCAATTTCAGTTCTACATCGTTCATCGTCTTCTCCGTTTCCCCCTCTTTCGTTTTGAAAACGAGCTCGTCATCCGCATTTGTCTGCCGTCGAAGTCAAGTTGGCCGAACGGCGCTCTTTACGCTTTGCCTCAAAAAGCAAATCCGCTCGGGCTTCCCGCGCTTCATTGTATATACGAGTTCAGAATTTCCCTGCGGAACTTGCCGATTTCGCAATCGAGCGAATCGCTTCCCCCTTTCGCCAAAACGACCGATAGAGTATTTGCACCGACAAGGCGGCGCTCGGAACCGCTCGTCTCATACACGAGGACGTGCAGCGCATTATCTGTCTCGCGCATTTCGTAGCAGCGGTTCTGTCCTTCCTCGACGGAGCCGACGGAAGCGAACACGATGTCGCGCACATGAATGGTGTTGCAAGCAATCGAGCCTGGATACGGCCATGCAGGAGTGCGTCCGGCAAGCTCGGCCGCCATCGTACGGCCAGCGCATCGTCCCTGTTGAACGGCGTTTTGCCACAGTCCGATGATGCGGCGGGCGCCCGTGCTCACGTCGAGCGCTTGGGCGACGTCGCCTGCGGCAAACACGTCCGGCGCGCTCGTGCGCATGAACTGGTCGACCACTAACCCCCGATCGATTTGAAGACCCTCGCCTGCGAAATCGAGATTGGGTTTAACGCCGTGCGCGAGCACCACCTCGTCGAAGTGCTCCGTATCGCCGTCGCTGAACGTGACATTGCAACCGCCAAAAACCGTGCCGCCGCCGGGTGTGCTGTTGCCGCCATCGCAAACTTCGCTCGACCCTGCATTCTGATTGCTCGGATCGCTCGAGATAGCCGTGGCCATCTGAGCCAGGCGAAGCGCCACGCCGCGCTCGGAGAGTAGTCCTTCGAAGCGCTCGGCTACGATCGGGTGCGCGCTTGCACGCAGGATATGCTGGCTGCGACCGAGGAGCGTCACATGAACGTCCCGGTCGAGGCAGGCTTCGAGCACTTTCAAGCCGACCATCGAGGTTCCAGAAACGAGCACCTTCCTGCAGTGCGGAGAGGTGAGCGCGAGACGTAGTCGCTCTGCATCTTCCATGGTCCTCAAGACGAGCGGATGATAGAAATCTGCCTGAGGAAAGCCCGGTGCGATAGGCTGTGCGCCCGTCGATATGAGGAGCTTGGAGTATCCAATTCGGCATCCGTCGTCGAGCATGATTTCGTGGGCTGCGACGTCGATCGCAACAGCTCGCGTATGTGTGTGCATTTCGACTTCCAGATGTGCTATGTCGGACTCGGACCAGATGAAGCATTGGTCACGAGCAATCCTCCCGCCAGCATAATACGAGGTGAGCACCGGGCTGTACGGCAGTGGCTCTGCATCGCTCACTGCTACGATGGTGCCATCGTAGCCCGCTTCTCGAAGCGCTTGAACTGCGCTTATCCCGGCCGTGCCGAATCCGAGCACTACGACTGGCCTCGAAGCGATGCTTTCAGTCATCAAAGTCCTTTCATATCGTCGGCTGACGCCGAGCTATCCCTGCTGAGATTTCAGGTTGCCCAGGAGGGGCTGGAGCGAATCGTCGACGGGGTCGTTCAGGAGGTTGTAAAGACGTCGGGGCACGATGCTGTCCAAGTACAGGCACAACTCCATGACGCTGTAGGGCATGTAACTTTCGAACCAATGCGTGACACCGCCGACCTCCGCATCTGCAAGCGCGACTATTTGAAACTCGAGTTCTGCGTCGAGTTTTTCGTGCCTGAAGTCGACAATCGTTTCGCGAAGGGTTTCGATGCGCCGACGCTTTGCATGCTCGAACAGCGATTCGTAGCCGTTCATATTGAAGCATTCCCGATAGACCGTCTCGTGCTTTGCGAATTCGGTCGTGTTCAGATAATTGGCTTGAAGCCAGGTGAGCGTTCTGCCGGTCTGGAACAAGAACGTTTCGGCCACGAGGCCGTAGTGCCATTGGCTAATATCGAACTTGTCCTTGAAATGATAGTAGAACGTCGCTCGGGAGACTCCGGCTTCCTTGCAGATCATGCTTACGGAGATGCTGTCAAATCTTTTTGATTGGAGGAGGTTCTCGAACGCTTCGAAAATCATTAATCTCGTCTCGTGTCCCCGAGTGTTTAAAATCAAAGCCACTGTGCGTCTCCCGTAAAAACACGTGCTCCTGTCAGGGGTAATTATTATACAAGACAGCTGGCAGCACTAGCCTAACCTTGCATTTTCGCCCGATTGTCAGGCAGCTCCTAACATGGTGGGTTACTTGTATGTTTTCACGATGCCTGCCCTTCTATAAAGTCTATTTCAGATGAGTGGAAAACCTCGAGCCTTGTGAAGTGAGTCGGGGGACAGGGCGGCGACTTGCTTCGTGATGAGGCATCGCCCTGTCCCCCGACTTGTTTTTGGTCTAGGGCGATGCATACCGGTGTCAACGTGCGCATGTGGTTGCGCACGAAGAGAGGGGTACGAAAGGAGCACGACATCATGGCAGAGCATGGAGTGGAGGGCTATAACAACAGTGGTGTGTCCACGCAGCTCATCGGCGACTTCATCAAAGTCCCGCATGAGCATCCCTGGAAATATGAGGAAGGGGGCCTCACGGTAACTCGAGGAAGCGCCTGGTCGGGACCTGGCTGCCACGACGGATGCGGCGTGCTTCTGTATACCGATGCAGAGGGCAATCTCGTAAAGGTCGAAGGCGATCCCGAGAATCCCTACAACAAGGGCCGCTTGTGCGTGCGGTGCCTGGGCGTGCCCGAGGTCACCAATCATCAGGACCGTCTGATGTACCCGATGAAGCGCGACCCGAAAGACCGCGGCAAAGACAAATGGGAGCGCATCTCATGGGATGAGGCAATCGATCTGGTTGCGACCAAGTTTCTCGAGATCAAGGAGAAATACGGCGCCGAGGCCGTCGTGTTCGGGCAGGGTACCGGCCGCGACATTGCCGCGTACATCACGCGTCTGTGCTGGTCGTTCGGTTCGCCCAACTACGTGCTG
>CADBQL010000280.1 GCA_902796815.1 uncultured Coriobacteriaceae bacterium
CGAGCTGTCGGCTTCACGGGCGACGTACGCACGCTTTTCGAAATCCAGAACCAAAAGGAGTGCCACGAGCTGCTCTTGGACGCGTTTTCGGAAAACCGCCCGCTCGACGAGGAGCTCGTCCTCGAGGTCCACCGCGTACTCACGCAGGGCACCTACGATGAACGCCGCTGGTCGCGCGGCGAGCGGCCCGGCGCCTACAAGCTCCACGATTACGTGGTGGGTCTATCGCAGGTCGGCTCGACTCCCGATGCGGTAGCGCAAGATGTGGCGGACCTGCTCGCGGAGCTCAAAGCCGCCACCTGCGAAAACATCCTGACCGTGGCGGCGTATTTTCACATGGCCTTCGAGGCCATCCACCCTTTCGCGGACGGGAACGGACGCGCTGGCCGCACGCTTTCCAACTACCTGCTCGTGGCATACGACCATCCGCCCATCATCGTGTTCGAGGAAGATCGCATGGCCTACTACGGCGCCATGCAAATCTGGGATGACGAAGAAGACCTGACCCCGATGCTCGAGTTTCTGCGCGCTGAGGCCGTCAAGACCTGGCGAAAAGGCTTCTAAACGAGAATGGAGATTAATTTGGGCAAAATATCACATCGGATTTGACAAAATGCAAATTTGTTAATGCATATTCGGCGCGAAGCCGAAAAAACAACCCGCTTTCCGTCAAGTCGATTTTCCGCGACCTGGGATTTTAGCGATTGGGAGATCCTCTGAGATGCACCAGAAGCCAAAATAGCATTAACACTCTTACATTCTGTCATTTACGGTGCTTGATTTTGCCCGTGGGTGCTTGGAGGTGTTAAAGATGGCCAGAGACTGCTTGTTTCTGGGCTACGAAACGGCGTTTTGGATCTGGCGGAAGGCGGGTCCCCTGGCGTTCTCCGCGCTGACCCCCTCGCGGGTTCGGTCGCTCACGGGCGGGACACCGACCAAAGCCAAAATCCAAGCATTCAGATCGGAGCATCCCGACTTGGCTCTCGATTGCATAGATGCAATCGTCAAATACGGGGACCAGCGGATGATGCCAGGCGTCAAAACGCATGTCAGGAGGACGCCGCTACCCGACAGGTCGTTCTACAAGCTCGACGAGAACACTTACGTCGCCTCCCCCGAGCTGTGCCTCATGCAACTGGCGGGCAAGCTCTCGGAACCCCAGGTCGTTAAGCTGGCCATGGAGATGTGCGGAACCTATGCGCTCGAGATGGTCGACCTCTCCGACATGTTCGATCCCCCAGACCCGTTCGATGATGATCAAGGCATTTGCAAGCGGCCACCGCTTACAAGCGTAGCCAAGCTCAAGGCGTACGCCAAGCGATTGCACGCGACAAACAGCAGGGCACATAGCGTGCACTACCTGCGCTACGTCGTCGACGGATCTGCATCACCTCGCGAAACCGCACTCTTCATGCTGCTGTGCATGCCGCCCCGTTTTGGGGGCTACGGGCTTGCTCTGCCCGAGTTGAACAGGCGCGTCAACCTCACCAAAGCCGAACAGCTCATGGTGGGTGTCCATCATTTTGATTGCGACCTTTACTGGACTGGCCGCCGCCCTGTCGGCGTCGAATACGACAGCAAAAAGCATCATTCCGCGCTGGAGAAACAAGAGCGCGATGCGATACGGCGCAACATGCTCCAATACAAAGGCTTGAAGGTGATTGTCGCCACAAGAATCCAGGTCAGCAAGCCAAACGAGTTCGACAAGCTGGCACGGCAAATCGGGCGAGCGATCAAAAAGCGATTCCGCGTCCCCGAAAAGGAGCACATTAAAGCCAGAATGCGCCTGCGAGAAACGCTGTTTAAATGGGATGTAATCCTTGGCACATTAGCCCCGCCGCATTAACCAACCCACTCACAGGGAACGCCCCATGTTCCATCTGCATTGACCTCAACCACATGCACGGCGCAGTTGCCGATGAACTTCGACCAGTAGCTTCCGTTCGAGGCAGGCGTCAGATATTCGAGCGCCCCTTTCATAGCGATCGCATGCGTGGAAACGAGAATGTCCTCGTGCATCGCAATAGGAAGCACATCATCCAAAAACGACCCGAGTCGAGCGACGACACTTGCCAGCGGCTCCATGCCCGCAGGCGCAGGATTGTGAGCAAAATCCTTGAAGAACTCCAACACCTCGGGCGCAGGGTCGACCAGGCTCATCCCCTCATAAGGGCCGTAATCCATCTCGATGAGCCGCTCGTCAACGATTTGATCAGCGCCTTCGGAAACAATTTCGGCCGTGTGCACCGAGCGGACGAGTGGGCTCGTATACACCCTGCCGAAGCAGACACCCGCTTCTTTCAGACGCTCAGCCGCCGCCCGCGCCTGCTGAATTCCAACCTCATTGAGCGGGTTGTCGCTCCTTCCTTGAAGCTGCTTCGCAGCGTTTCCTTCGGTCTGCCCGTGGCGAATGATGTAAATCATAATTACCTCGATTCTCGCATCAGCTAATTGCAGAAGAGGAAACACCCGCCGCCTACGCGCCCGAACGTGAAGGGAGAACCCGGGTGCTGGCAGAAGGAGCACTTACCTCGGACGCGCCTGGTAACGGAGCAGGAATCTGAGTCTCGGCGGAGTGAACGCTCGCCCCGACCGTGCTAGAACGCCGAGGAAGAGCTTGGGCATGAGCAGAAAGAGCACACGCCCCCGCCGTGCCCATGCTCGCGAGAGAATCTTGGGTGTCGGTAGACTCCTCGCCATGGACGCGAGATGTATGCGCGGCGGCGCGGCCTTCGATTTCGGGTAGCTCCGACATCGGGCGACATACGCAGTAGCCGCAAAGCGTCTCGTCACCTTCGCGCGCGGGACAATAATAGGTCACCTTGCCATCCACCACGCTCACCTTTGTCCCCACCACCTCGATCGGATGAAGCGGTTCGCGGAACACGAACGCAAGCGCAAGGCACGAAAGCGTAACCCAGCGGCTAGCTGCTGGGTTATCCGGCATGTGTTGATTGAGGAAATCTTCGAGCAAATCTGCCATGCGCTCAGCACCGTCAGCGTCAAAAGACCCTCTCTGCCCATCACCAGTATCCCATTCGCGCAAGCGCAAAAGAGTCGCACGGTTGAAAGCGTTTATCTCGCCCTCAAAGCCTCCCGCTTCAAGTTGACTCCACTCATCGGGAGAAACGTCTGCAATCAGTCGAGCAGCGAATTCATCATCAGACATGCAACCTGCCGCCAAACACCTATGCGCCATAACCACCTCTCATTTTTAAACCGCCTTGGGAATCATTGTAATGCGCGCGGAGTAGCGCTGCGGTCAATTCTGCCGATATCTGCGAAGCAAAGAGTCTGATGGTTTCGTTTTCGGCTTTTTCGCTACAAGCGAGTCGCGCCTGCCAGAAAGGCAAGAGTAAGCACGAACGCCACGTCTCCCCAGGTGATGCTGTCTCGTCTATGACGCTTGACATGTGTAAAGAAAGCGCGAGTAAGCACGAACGCCACACCTCCCCAAGCAATGCCGTCTGCCACGATGCCGAAGCGATAGACGGGCCGTACCGCTCTAGCAAAATCGCTTAGATTCATCCCTCCATGGGGGCTATTTCTTAGTTTGGGCAAAATATCGTATCGAATTTGACAAATTGTAAGATTGTTAACATACATTCGGCCTAAACCAGGAAAATATTCGACCCAAACCAAAAAAGTAGCCTTTGCTTTTTCAAGCTGCTTCATTGCGAGCTGGGGTTTTAGGAATCAAGATTCCGCATTGGCGCATCGAAACCCGATGATGTCATTAACATTTTTACATTCTGTCAAATACGGTGCCTGTTTTTGCGCAAAGCTTCTTTGAGCCGTCAAAACGCGGGCAATCGCGCCTCGCACCTCGCATCTCGCGCCTCGTTGTCAGGTTGCCCTCGCGGTGTCCAAGTGGCGTTTTCAATCAACCTGGCATTCGATGATGATGTATTTTTTCAGCGCAAATGCGTTGCATCACGCAACTAACTTGCTTTGAGCTAAGGTGACCCCATGAGGCAGTTTACGAGAAGAAAATTCCTGGAGTTAAGCGTTGCAGCCGGCGTCGTTGCGGCCGGGCAGCTTGCATTGCATGGTTGCTCGGCGCCAGCCAACGAAGACAGCGGTACCCCAATGGCAGCCACCGCCCCTTCTTCAGAAAGCAACGAGGCAACGCTTGCATACCTACCTACAGCAGACGATGGCCTTGCAGGCGTCGAGTTCTTCGCCTTGGACACGGTTTGCACCATAAAGGCATACGCCTCCAACGACCTGCTCGAACGCCTTTACAAACGTTGCGTATACTTTGAGGAGCACCTCTCGCGGCATCTTGAGAACAGCGATGTCTCCCGAATCAATGCGGCTAACGGCGAGCCTGTCGAAGTGGCGACCGAGACGGCTGACGTCATTGCCCAGGCACTGCTTTATAGCAAAGAATCAGGTGGGCTGTTCGACATCACAGTGGGCACGGCTTTGGAACTGTGGGACTTCGAGCAAGGAATCGTGCCCAGTGAAGAAGAGCTTGCTGAAGCCGTAAAGCACATCGGCTGGCAAGGCGTGACCGTTGAGGGAAACACGGTTACGCTTTTGGATCCCAGGACCAGAATCGACCTAGGCGGCATTGCCAAAGGCTACATCGCCGACGATTTGGCCCGGATGCTTCGCGAAGCAGAATGCGAAGGAGCCCTGGTGAACCTCGGCGGCAACGTATACGCATTGGGCACAAAGGCCGATGGAAGCGAATGGAACATCGGCTTACAAGACCCCAACGATGCGCGCGGCGCAGTCATCGGCAAAATGAAAGCGCGCGACGCCTCTGTCGTAACCAGCGGACTGTACGAGCGTAACTTCGAGCGCGACGGCGTGTTGTACTACCACATCCTCGATCCCCTGACGGGATATCCTGCCAAGACCGACGTCGTGTCGGTGAGCG